>CAZDRA010000114.1:0-12008 GCA_964507705.1 uncultured Roseivirgaceae bacterium
AAATGAATATGAGATCAGCGTCGATTAAAAAGATCAAATGCTCAATACCGATATTATAATTTGGAATATAAAATCGAATTGACTACTCCTGTAATTCGGTGTCTGCTTTTCTATATGTTGTAGTTCTTTTTGATGGATCAGTGTTGGCCAAATCTAACATTCCAAAACCTTTATGCGTAAATGATCCTATTCCTCCAATAAAAACGAATTCTTGCACCTCCTTGGCGGCATATAAAACAAACGGAAATGTATATCCTCTTACTTCATATTTAACATCTTGGTCGTACACGGGATAAATTCTGGCGAATTTTTTTTGATTCTCCCTAATCTTCTTCAAATAATTTTCATCTGGAACAAGCTGAAATTTTGAAAATGATGCTAATTTTTCGTTTGAATAAGACCCTACATCCTCCATTCGCCTTATTGTTGATTCAAACAACACATCTGAAAACTCATCTGTCTCAGGTAGAATGAATCTTTTACTTTCGTTGTCATTAAATGAAGGCTTGAGCAAAACTACAGGTGAAATGCAAATAAATTTCATTTCATCCTTAAACTCAGGTATAATTTCTAGTTCAACTGCCTCGGGAATTAATACCAGATTACCAACCTCCACATTTGGCATTTTAAATAATTCTTCAATAAAATAGTCAACAAACTCTTTATTAAGGCATGAAAATACCAGTGTGACTCTACTTGAAAAAAAATGTAGCCCGTTTCTACTTATCTTGGTTTGTCCTTTCAATCCTGAAAAGTTGTAGAAGGAAAAGTCTCTGAATTTTTCATCCCCTCCTTTTATTATAATTCCTTTCACTAATTGAGCAAGTAAAAATTGGTGATGAAAGGGAACAAATGCTCCTTTGTTCTTTAAAATAAATATGACTCTAACTCTCAATGGTTTGTTTATTACAGATAAAAAAAATATTATTTAAAAAATTAATTCATGCACCAATAATCTATAAAAGTTCTTATTGATAAAAGAATGTAATGCAATTCCTTCTAATTAACAGGCAAATTTAACTAATGTTTAAAAATTCTAAATTTTACAATTTCAATCAAATCTTCAACAATAACTTTTCTGATTTAATTACCTTTTTTTATTGGATTTTTAATATAAATAAAAATCAATTATAAGCAAAAAAATAATTGCGAATTGTGCATTTAAAAAAATCACAATAGCAATTATACATTAAACCTAAAATGCATTATATCTCCATCCTGCACAACATAATCTTTACCCTCAATGGATAACCTCCCAGATTCTTTGCAAGCCAGTTCCGTTTTAAACTTTATAAAGTCATCAAATTTAATGACTTCCGCCTTAATAAATCCTCTTTCAAAATCTGTATGAATAACCCCTGCAGCTCTCGGGGCTTTCCAACCTCTTTGTATTGTCCAGGCTCTTACCTCCTGAGGGCCGGCAGTAAAGTATGTGATTAGGTCCAGTAGTTGATAAGAAGCACCAATTAATCTATTTAGCCCAGATTCCTCAAGTCCATATTCGTTGAGGAATTCTTGCTTTTCTTCCAGTGTATCAAGTTCAGATATTTGTTCCTCGAGAGAAGCACATATTATTACTAATTCAGCCCCTTCATTTTTAGCAATATTTTCTAACTGAGAAGTCATTTCATTTCCGGATAGTGAATCCTCGTCGACATTGGCTACATAAATAACCGGCTTGTCGGTAAGTAGAGTAACATCTGAAATAATTGATTTTTCCTGTTCAGAAATTTGCAATGATCTGGCATTTTTGCCCTCTTCCAGCACTTGCTTATAATTTTTAAGAATAGCCAATTGCTTTTTTGCATCCTGATCACCTGATTTTGCGATTTTTTCCAGACGCTGGATCCTTTTTTCAATGCCCTCCAAATCTTTTAACTGAAGTTCAGCATCTATAATTTCCTTGTCATTAATTGGGTTTACTTTGCCATCGACATGAATTACATTAGGATCATCAAAACACCTTACTACATGAATTATTGCATCAACTTCACTAATGTTTGCCAAAAACTTATTGCCCAAACCTTCTCCCTTACTTGCACCTTTTACTATACCTGCAATATCTACAAATTCTATAATTGTAGGTATTGTCTTCAACGGATTTACTAACTCTGTTAATATGTCCAGTCTTTTGTCTGGCACCGTGATTACACCAATATTTGGTTCAATAGTACAAAAAGGGAAATTTGCTGCCTCAGCCTTAGCTGATGACAATGAATTGAAGAGAGTGGATTTACCAACATTTGGCAATCCTACTATTCCACACTGTAGCGACATTCTTTAAACTTTGAAAATATAATAACTTTTGTATCCTCTAAAAATCTCCATCACAAATACACGTATAATGGTATAGACCGGGATGGCGGCAATCATTCCAACTACACCTGCCAGAGTTGCGCCCGCAAATATAATAATAAATATTTCCAGTGGATGGGCTTTGATACTTTTTGAAAAAATCAATGGCTGTAAGAAAATATTATCGGTGAGTTGAACGGTGGCAAAAACAGATGCTACTTGAATTACCATTACAATATATTGATTGGATTCAAATATTTGAACTCCGCTTGTCGATAATCCAACAATTACTCCAAATGCTGCTCCAAGAATTGGCCCTACGTAAGGAATAAGATTAATCACTGCAGCAAACAAGGCAATTGTCGCTGCATAATTAATTCCAAAAATAGTTAGTCCGGCAAATAC
This sequence comes from uncultured Roseivirgaceae bacterium, assembly GCA_964507705.1. Classification (GTDB taxonomy): domain Bacteria; phylum Bacteroidota; class Bacteroidia; order Cytophagales; family Cyclobacteriaceae; genus JAAUQL01. The sequence goes on from CAZDRA010000114.1 coordinate 2,701, forward strand.
CATGGAAAAAATGGCTGTCATCTGCAATAATAGGCCAAGCATATAATTGGAAAGAAGCTTTTCAATTTTGTAAAGTCCTTCAATTGAAACCTCAAAGTACTCATTGGGAATGAGATTTATAAGATGCTTTCTTAATAACCCTTTCTCGTAAAGTAAAAAGAACGTTATGAAAGATATAGCCATTAGACCAACAAAAACATTCCCTGTAAGAGCAATAAGATTTTCTACAATAGATGATATCTCTACTTCACTGAAAAAATCATTAACTCCCTCCTTAATCGTGACAGCTAAAAATCCCGATTTAAAATCTCCCAATTGATATTTTATTATAAAATTTTCTAAGCCCTTGAGCGGAACTTCAAGTTTGGCAATAATTTGCTCCAAATCAATCCCACTAAATAATTTGATTTGATCTGAAATTAATGGCAAAAATAAAGTGATAAAGGCTGACAATAGAAAAATCAATAATGAAAAGGAAAAAATCACAGCTATAATCCTGGGCAACCTGACATTGAAAAATTGCTGATTAGACAAATAGTCGGTAAGTGGTCTTAAGATGGTAGAAAGTATAATGGAGATTACCAAATAGATGAAAATACTAGAGAAAAACCAGCTAATAAATATAAATACTGTGAAAGCAAGTATTACAAAAATTATGGGTTTTTTGAATAGATTCATTGCTCGAATTAAATTATCTTTTTCTTATAAAAAAAAGAAAGCCCCAGGAAAACTCCAAGGGCACTACTGAAAACATACTTTCTGCTTAATCCCACTTGAGATCAGACCCTAGTTCGGTATTTTCTACAACATCTTTTTCCTGCTGTATGTTATTGTCAAATTGCGTGAAATCGACCTCTGGCAATAACTCTGTTTTTACATGGTCAATTGTTCCGTTCATGGCCTCAATAAATTTATTAAAATCTTCTTTATACAAGAATATTTTATGTTTTTCATAATAATATCCATCGTCCTTATACATTCTCTTACTTTCTGTAATTGTGAGATAGTAGTCATTTGATCTAGTCGCTTTTACGTCAAAAAAATATGTTCTTTTACCAGCTCTAACTCGTTGGGAGTAAATTTCTTTTTTTCCGTTGTCCTTTTTCTCTTCCACAGCTCTATTTGTTATTGATCTAAAATTACCTGAAAAAAATGTTACTATATACAATATTAAAATCGGATAAATATAAAACAATGATTTACTTTGTTGAAAGAAAATGATAATATTTTGCAGTACAATAATTAATTCTACTTGCTTTCTATTTCAGGTTATAGCTAAAGAATATTATTGAATAGTACTAATTCATTTTTTATTAATACTGTATCATTTTTTGAAGTCAATCATTTAAAAACTGGTAAGTGTTCCTTTAAAGGTGGAAGATAAAGTTTATATATAAATATAATTTCTTTTACTATTTGAGAAAATAAATTAAGTATTGCTCTAAAAATATGACAGTCAAATGAAGATAGATCTCCAAAAAATAAGAGAGTTAGGCAATTTAGAACTTCTTGCCAGGCAATTGGTAGAAGGTTTTATTACAGGTCTTCATAAGTCACCTTACCATGGATTTTCAGTGGAATTTGCCGAGCATAGGTTGTACAACATTGGTGAAAGCACCAAAGATATTGATTGGAAAGTTTTTGCAAGAACCGACAAGCTATTTTCAAAACGCTATGAGGAAGAAACCAATTTGCGATGCACGATTTTAATTGACAATTCATCTTCGATGTACTACCCTAAAGAAAATTATGGTAAGATTACTTTTAGTGTAATGGCTGCAGCGGCAATTGCTTTTATGCTTCAAAAACAGAGAGATGCAATAGGTGTAACAACATTTTCAGACCAAATAGAATCTCAAACATCAATAAAATCTACCCATTCGCATTTGCATAAGATCCTGATTTTACTGGAAAAACTATTACAATCTTCACATAAGGATAATAAAAAAACCAGCATACCTGAAGTTTTACATCAAATCGCCAATAAAATCCATAAGAGAAGTTTGGTCATTATTTTCAGCGATATGTTTGATAATCATGAGCAGGTGCAGGAAATAATCAATAGCCTGCAACATCTTAAATATAACAATCATGAAATATTGCTGTTTCATGTTACTGACAAAAAAACAGAGTTCGAATTTGAATTTGATGACAGGCCTTACAAATTCATTGATCTTGAAACAAAGGAAGAATTAAAACTTCATCCAGCTCAGATCAAAGAAAGATATGTTGAAAAAGTGAATGAATATTTTCAAGATTTGGCTCTCAAGTGTGGCCAATTTAAAATAGATTTTATCACTGCAGACATACAAGATGATTTTGATAAAGTGCTATCGGCATACTTAATAAAGAGAAGAAAAATGAAATAAGCCTACTTTATTGCTTAAAAAAATAGGCTTATTTTTTTATTTTTTGTGCATCCAAGCTTGCTTTGTCAGCAATTCCTCTTCTGTCTCCTCGTTTTCTGGGTCAGGGATACAACAATCTACAGGACATACAGCAGCACATTGAGGCTCTTCATGAAAACCCATACATTCTGTACATTTATTTGATACGATATAATAAAATTCATCTGAAAGCGGTTCTTGCTCTTCATCGCCAGGGATACTGGTACCGTCATCTATTTCCACAGATTCTAAGGTTGTTCCTCCTCCCCAGGTCCATTCTACTCCACCTTCATAAATTGCAGTATTAGGACATTCTGGTTCGCATGCACCACAATTGATGCATTCATCGGTTATCATTATTGCCATGTTGCTATAACTTTATATTTATAAATAATCGAAACTTATCAATTAATCTTAAGTTTGCACAAAAAAGAGCAAATCGTTTCTAAATTTCAATAAAAATTGGATTTTATTAAAAGAACAAATTTATTTATTGAGTTAGGTCGCAGGTTAAAAATGATTGACTGGGGTACTTTGGATAAATATATTGAGCAAGCCTCATATAAAAACCCATGGTTTACGCCGGAAAATATCGAGTTATCATTCGATGGTCTCATAAGATATTTGGAAGAAGACAGCATCAGGACTTGGCTAAAAAGCTATGATTTAACGAAAGTAAAGCAGAAGAATGTTGGGATTGTCATGGCTGGAAATATTCCCTTAGTCGGCATTCACGATATGATTTGCGTGCTAATATCAGGGCATAGATTAGTTGCCAAGCTAAGCAGCCAGGATGAAATATTAATCCCATTTATTACTGACGAGCTCGAAAAAATTGACCCTGAAATAAAAAATAATATTGAATTTGTTGACCGACTAAAAGGGATAGATGCAGTGATTGCCACCGGTAGCGACAACTCATCCCGATACTTTCACTACTATTTTTCAAAGATTCCAAATATAATTCGTAAAAACAGAACTTCAATTGCAGTATTAACAGGAGATGAAAGTTTCAGCGAAATGAAATTACTAGCCAAAGATGTTTTTTCTTATTTTGGCTTGGGGTGCAGAAATGTCTCTAAAATATTTCTGTCGGAAAATTATGATATTAAAAATCTGATCTCATCATTTGAAGATAATCATTATTTGATTGACCACAATAAGTATAACAACAACTACGCTTATCAAAGGTCAATATTATTAGTCAATATGACCAAGCATCTTGATAGTGGATTCGCCTTGTTCCAACAAAGTGAAAAGCTGGTGTCTCCTATTTCTATAATCTATTATGATTATTATAAAGATATAGATTCATTGAAAAATCAATTATTCTCCAATAAAGACAAGATACAGTGTATTGTCAGTAAGCAGGATTTATTGGATGGAAGTGTGCAGTTTGGCAAAGCTCAATCTCCGGAGATTTGGGACTATGCCGATGACATTGATACCATGAAATTTCTGTGTGAAATTTAAGGTCTCGAACCACTCCATTTTTCTACCCATCCTTTAAATGTGTCACCGCTTACCATACTTATGGTATAGAAATAAATCCCATCAGCGACATTTCCTCCATCCCATAAGTTATCAATATTGTAATCATCTGATTCGTAAACTATGGATCCGTTTCTGTTTGAAATAATTACCTTAGTTCCTGATTCCGGTAAATTTCTTATGTAAAATGTATCGTTATATCCATCATTATTGGGTGTAAATACATTTGGTATGAATACCGTTTCATCATAACCTATACTATGCTCCATATCAAACTCACATCCATAAGAATCACGCACCATGATTTCATATAGCCCCGCCCAAAGTGTATCAAACTTAATCAGGTATCGGCTCAAATTATCTCCAGTATTTGACACTTCTTCCCAATTTCTCATTTCATTAAACTCAATGATATCAGTAATATTCATTTCGAAAGCAGGTTCTATCAATTGAATAAGTGCTTCATAAGGAGTACCTCCACTTGGCACCACTTCTCCAATAATATATCCTGTTGGTCTGTCGGATAAAGAAACCTCATCTTCTAGTACTTCAAATCCAAGTTGACCTAGTGGCTCATAAATTGTGATTAAATCAGATACTGCCTGCACATCAGGGCATTCATTTTGATTCTGAATCATTTTTATATAATACCTTCCGGCTACCAGCTTATCAGTATTAGATTCATCTATTGTAAATCCATCCTCCAACTCAAAATTGGTCAGCGAATATGTTTCTAAAATCAAATTTGATTCTGATATTAACTGAACAATATATATCGTATCAGGATCACCGGTAACATTGCCAATGGTGATAGAACCAAATTCTCCAATGCAGCTTACTATGCTGTCACTATCGATCACTTCAAAATCAAGCGGATAGGCTCCGCTGAATACCGAAAGCGTTTCGCTGAAAGTACATGCGCCTTCGACGTTTGAAGAAATACTAACATTATAAAAACCTTTTTCAAGATTTAAAATTGTTCTAAAACCATTATCTGGTATTTGATAGGTCATTCCATTCTCAGGATCGCTGGTGGAAGCAACATACGCTTCATATGGACCTGGTAAAGTCGTGGATGCCAAGTCAATTTCAATTTCGATGCCTGCCTTCAAAAATATTGATGAACAACTAACAGGTACTTCAGTAGTTGTTGCAATTATTGTACCTGGCGAATCAACTACAAAGTCAAAATCTGCTTTACATCCGGCAGCATCAATCACACTAAAAATATGCATTCCTCCTCCTAATCCAGAAAGAATGGAATCGGAAGCTAAAACAAAGAATGTTCCATCAATCTGGTAATTGTAGGGTTCTATTCCTCCTTCAACAGTACCAATTTTCACAGCTCCATCATTCTGATTACAGCTTGCTATATGCGTTGTGAATATCGGTGTTGCTAAAATAATAGGATCAGGTCCGTTGATATCAACGGAAACCTCCACTCGACAATCTGGATTAAGTGTATCCTGCCTCACTACAATATTATAGATACCATTAGGAGGTAATTGATCTATCACATTTCCGGATATAAAAGGAATCCAATTTACACCATCCGTAGAATATTCATATGGGCTCGATCCACCTATTACATCAATGATTGCTTTTCCGTCTGGGTCTGTAGCGCATGTTGCATCTTCAAAGCTATGCGCACTGGCTACCAATGATGTACAACCGCTTTCGCAATCGACAACCAGTTCTATTGAATCGGAAGCTACAATCGTACAACCAGATTGCTCTCTAATAGTATAGAAATAGCTACCTGCTGTTAAGTCCATAAATTGGAAGAAACCGGTACCAGATTTCTGAGTTACATTTCCTAAGGAGTCAATTATATCAACTTCGAAAGGAACCACTCCTCCCGAAACATTAAATGTAATTACACCATCCACTTCTGTACATCCAGGATTATCCACAGAAATATTCGCCATCAAATTTGTAGATACACCCACATTGGCGACAGTGGTATCCATGCATCCTGTTACGGTATCTTTTGCTATATAAAGATAGCTACCTTGCCCCTGATCAATGATTGAAGTAATATCAAGCCCTTGGAAAGGGACAAATGTTTTTCCTGTATCAAGGCTTACATAGTAATTTCCCGGACCTGAACCACCTGAAATAATATTGATCACCGCTGCGCCATCTTCTATATCCGGGCATGAAGCGTTATTTGTAGTTGACTCTACATTCAGCGCACACGGCTGATCACAAATTGCCGGCCTGCCCACAGTCGCATCCAATGAATCTATGCAGCCATTTATATTATCAGTAATTGTAACCCTATAATTTCCCTGTTCGAGATCCATGATATCCTTGTCAGAAGATGTAAATCCTAAACCACTCAAATCTTTCCACAAGTAGTCAAAATCACCAGAACCTCCAGTGACTGTTAAGTTAATCGTCCCATCTGCGCCATCGCAATAAGTGATATCGTAAACTGTTGCCGCTGCAACAAATCCTTCTGGCTCATCAACTTGAACAGTCCACTGGGCTGCAATAGAAGTTACAAGGTCAACAACCGTTGCAATATAAAGACCTCCTTCTAATCCAGATAAGTTCTGGATAGTTGAGGTAAACGAATTCGGGCCGATCCACGAAATGCCATAACTTCCACTTCCACCAGTAATTAACAAATTGATTGTTCCATCCATAGCACCGCATGTCGAAACATCAGTTTTAGTTGCATTCAAAACTAAAGGATTGACTGGTTGAAGAATCTCTACAACGATAGCATCTGTACATCCGCTATTGCTATCCGTTATTGTTCCTACATAAGTCCCGGCAAGCAAACCGCTTATATCTTGATCTGTTGAATTATATCCATTTGGTCCAGTCCAAAGTGTGGTGAATGGACCTGTGCCCCCAGAGATAGTAAGGTCAATAGACCCATCATTTCCTCCTGCACTTGTGACATCGCTTTTTGTTGTACTTAGCACAAAATCGACTGGTTCTTTAAGTTCTATATCTAAAGTTTCTGTGCATCCCGAAATATTGTCTGTCACAGTTACTGAATAAAATCCTCTTCCAAGATTTGACTGATCTTTGTCACTCGGATCACCAAACCCAATTCCTGTCCAATTGTATGAATAATCTCCTGACCCACCACTTACTGATAGCGAAATCGCTCCATCAGAAAGCCCGCAGGCAGTAATGTCTGTGATCGTTGGAGTGACAATAATTTGATTTACAGCAGTAACAATTCCTTGAGCAGCCAATGAACAGCTTTGGCCATCTCCTACAATTACATTTACAGAATCCTGATCGACTAATGCACTATTTACATATACACTATTTGCTCCACTTTGAACCTGTACTCCGTTCAGATAAAAATCATAGTTTGCCAATCCTCCCGGTAATCCAGTAAAAATCACTTGATCACCAAAACAAATTATATTATCATCATCGCTACTGGCTATGGAAGCTGTAGATTGTATTTCAATATTTCCTCCAATTACAGTAACATTAGCAACACACAAATTTTCGTCTGCTATCTCAATTGGGGCAATTGCTGCTGGAGATTCATCGATTGTTACTGCACCATCTCCACAAACAGTATTTGTTACATCAAAAACGATTGAATAAATGGCAGTATTATCAATTATTGTTGTATCACTTAAAGATGAAGTATTCCATGAAAATGTTAAGAATCCATTTCCGATTTCATCTAAACCAAAACTACCTCCTGAGACATTTCCAATTGCAATATCCGCAATGCTATTATATGTTAATAAATTAGCATCCCATGCTATTGTAAATTGCATGGTCATCAAATCCGCAAAGTCAACTACTCTCAAAGGAACTTTAACCTGATCACCAGGAGCACCTCCAATAATAGAATCCAATGAGAGTGTAACATTTTTTACTGGAGAAATATCAATAGTTGCAGAACCAGATACAGTACCGGAACATAATGCATCAGTAACCGAAACTGCGGTATATGTTGTCATCACAACAGGATTGACATTTATTACGAATGGTGAGCTGTTGATATTTTCGGTAAAATCTGAAGTCCCATCATTATATACAAAAACCCATGGTGCTTTGCCTGCCAAATTAACTGTAAGTCCAGCAGAACTCCCAGGGCAAATAGTATCATCACCCGATAAATCTGCGGTAGGAGGATCAGTAATTATTATGTCTTTGGTGATAACATCTGTTTGTGGTCCATTGGTAATAGTTAGTGAAATGGATTTGGTTCCTGCTATGCTGTAGGTAACACTATGAGGGCCTACAGAATTTTCAGTTGCCGGTGTTGCATCAGCACCAAAATCCCAGGAATAATTTGTTCCTATTGGTGCAGAAGACGCATCAGTAAATTGTACAGTTCCTCCAATACAAAGTTCATCAATATCAGTGATAAAATCAGCTGTAAACGGGCAACTTTGTAAATTAATATTTAGGCTTACAAGATCACCGGAGCAGCCGCTATTTGTTTCAATAACTGTGATGTCTCCACTATTCAATCCAAAGTCAACTGTAATACTTGGCCCGTCTGACGAACCAATTATTGTTGCACCTAACGGAACAGTCCAGATATATGTTGAATTTGCCAATCCTGCTACAGCATAAACTTCACCTGCTGCCTGACAAGTCGGATTTGAATTTCCTGCGATGGCAATAGCCGGTGGCTTAGGATTAACAATAACATCTGTAGTACCAGCTAAACTTTCACAGCCCAATAAAGTGACGGTTACTGAATATGTCCCTGCGCCCGCTGCTGGGATATTTGATATGATTGGTTCTCTCAATACTGAAGTAAATCCATTGGGGCCTGACCAACTGTAGGTAGCTCCGGCCACAGCTGGGGTGCTCAATTGCACATCTAATCCCTCACAAACTGGTCCGTCATTCGAGGCTGTTGGTGTTGCAGGTATTGGGTTGACTATTACATCTGTAGTAGCTGCCAGGCTTTCGCATCCTAATTGTGAAACGGTTACTGAATATGTCCCTGCTCCAGTTATTGTTATGCCTGAAATAATTGGCTCGCGCAAGGCTGAGGTAAAGCCATTGGGCCCTGACCAACTATATGCAGCTCCTGCAACATCGGGGGTGCTTAATTGTAAATCTCCACCTTCACATGCTGGACCATCATTCGAGGCCGTTGGTGTTGCCGGTATTGGATTCACAATAACATCCGTAGTCCCTGGTAAACTGGTACACGTACCATCATCTATAGTTACTGAATAAGTTCCTGCGTCTGCTAATGTTATTCCTGATATGATCGGCTCACGTAATGCTGAGGTAAAGCCATTGGGCCCTGACCAACTATATGCTGCTCCTGCAACATCAGGGGTACTTAATTGTAAATCTCCACCATCACAAACTGGGCCATCGTTCGAGGCTACAGGAGTAGATGGTATTGGATTAATGATGATATCTGTAGTACCAGCTAAACTTTCACAGCCCAATAAAGTGACGGTTACTGAATAT
>CAZDRA010000114.1:12108-14608 GCA_964507705.1 uncultured Roseivirgaceae bacterium
ATGCTGCTCCTGCAACATCAGGGGTACTTAATTGTAAATCTCCACCATCACAAACAGGGCCGTCATTTGATGCTACCGGAGTAGAAGGAGTTGGATTGATAATAATATCTGTAGTGCCAGCTAAACTTTCACAGCCCAATAAAGTAATGGTTACTGAATAAGTTCCTGCACCTGCTGCTGTGATACCAGTTATGATTGGCTCGCGTAATGATGAGGTAAATCCATTGGGGCCTGACCAACTATATGTCGCTCCTGCTACATCGGGGGTGCTTAGTTGAACATCCAATCCCTCACAAACCGGACCATCATTCGAGGCTGTAGGCGTTACTGGTGTCGGGTTGATTATTACAGTTCTAATAGTATCACCGGTACAACCCAACGCATCTGTAAAGGTGTATAAAATATCTCCACCAACTCCAGCGTTTGAAGGATCAAAGTTTGCCGTCCCATTACCATTGTCAACTATTCCAGGTCCTGAAAAAGATCCATTGGGGGCTTCACTACCAGTTAATATAACTAATGCATCACTTTCACAATATGTTTCTAAAACATTTAATCCACTAAAAGAAACTATTGGGTCAGTAGCATCATCTGCTACATCAATATCTCTGCTATAAGTACAATTATGTCCATCAGTAACAACAATTGTATAAGTACCGGGTTCTAGGGTTGAAATATTTTGTGTTGATGAAACAAATCCGTTAGGTCCTGTCCAACTATAAGCGTTGGTTCCATATCCACCAGTTACAGAAATATTTATAATTCCGTTAAATGGTGCTATACAACCAGTATTATTTGTTATAGAAATATCAGTGTCTTCAATTCGAAGTTCATCACCAGGAACAATATCAATACCTGTTCCACCATACGTTGGGCAGCCGGCCTTTGCAAATATGTAGGATGAATTAGTCCCGGTAACAAATTCGTCTGGAACATTCTGAATTTCCCAAATATTACTACCCGCCGTATGTACATAAACTACAGGGCTTAATCCTTCCAATAAGAAACTCCCATTGGCAAGATCATAAAGCAAGAAATTTTCAAAATTTGATCCATCATTTAAAAATGAAAATGTGATGTCGGCAAAATCTCCACCAGATTGAAGACACACTTCAATTCCAGAACCATAATCCGATGTGCCAATTGCCGGATCAAGAGTTGGACATTGGGCTTGCGTACTTTGACTGGCAAAAAGCCCAAATGCAGTTAAAAGAATAAGTAAAAAATAACTCTTCATAATTTTCAACACCTGTTAGTTACTTGAAATTAATATCCCCTCAACACCACCTATCGAAATCTGGCATCTACTACTTTCGACTGCTTGTATTGTATAATTTGATGGCGATATATTTTTAAAAATCGTTACGAATTCATTTTTAAGCGCTGAAGCAGATTTAGATACTTCTTTGATTGCTCCTTTTTGTGGTGCATTCAAATCATATAAATAAAATTTTATAACTCCATTTCCTTTATTCACTTTTAGCAGAATATCAGCATTTTGGTTTGTTGAGGAAACTTCAACTTTGCTTTCAATGTCGAGGCATTGTCCATTTGCTGGATTATCACTCGATGATGCTATCAAAAAGGGAAAACTCAATACAATGATGAATAGATAATAAACACTATTTCTCATAAGTCATTTTTTATAATTTTATCAAATAATGAAATCTGATGAACGATATTTTGAAATTAGGTTTCTAAAAGGATTTCTTTTTTTACTGAAAGCCTACTAAGTTTATTAGTATTCTAAGCAGTTAATAAAATATTAAATCACCTTTTGAATAAGTTCAAAGTGCCATTTCATTGCATCGAAATTACGTATTTGATGCATATAATAGCTTATCGTAACTTCTTATAAATTAAGACCTTTTATTCTACATGTAAGAAACATTCCTCCTTTGCTAATAATAATTGCAGTATAATGGAACTAATGGTCTATGGATAAAATTTGAAGCCGCCCAGATTAATTTTTTATAAACTATACTAAACTCCAAATTGACCACGTGAAGGGTATAAAAATCTATTTTTCAGTAATTTAACAATTGGGCGAAGATTTTTACTTTAACTAAATCATTCAGATTACTGTTAAATGCAACTCTTGTATATATATTACTAAATATTTTATAATAAAAAGAGCTCTAAATCGACAACTAAAAATGAAAATCACTCTTTAAAATCATGTAACTCTTCCTTTAATGGAAGGTGATTTTCATATTCAACAAGCTCTTCTAAGGCTGAATTTCTTTCTACATTTATTTGACAAAGATTGAGGTGCTGTTTCATTAAACATGAATTCAAGAGATGGATACATTTCCTTAAAAACATCTAAAATATCCAGTATTTGCAAAATGCCCTAGGGAAATCGCCTTTAAAATAATTTGGTCATGACCAAATTATCATACAGATCCTGAAATGTGTTCAGGATGACTCTAAGTATGGAATTAAAGGTCTCGTCCTGAAATAGGTTGACTAATAAATTAATAAAAGGTCAACTAAAATC
>CAZDRA010000115.1:0-13955 GCA_964507705.1 uncultured Roseivirgaceae bacterium
AAATAATTTGAAACTTGATGCGAAAAACAATACGGGTACATTTGTATATCCCGCCGCTTGCTGTGTTAAATCTAATTCGGTTTTTATCCCGCCTCTATCTATTTCAATATGGTCTATTTCGTTGCCAAATCTATCAACATATGAATTACTCTTATTCCAAAAATTATAGTCTATTACAATTAAACCACCTCCGGGCACGGGAGCTAAATCTCTAACATTCATCACTCCGGCTTGGTAAGCACCTGCTTGATAAGCACTAACATGGGGCGTTTGAGCTTTAGCAGAAATAACAATACTGACTATAACCACAACAGTAAATAGCAGCTTTTTTCGCATGTCTTTTGTAAAAGTAATTTGCTTGGGTAATTTCACTATTGTCAATAATATTTATAATTCTAAAATTCTTTTCCAAATCCAATAGATAACGCCCAAGTGTCATACCCCTCTTTAAAATCGTAGAAAAAACCGGGGGTAATTATCCAATCCTTTTTTAACCTAAACACATACTCTGTACCTAAGCGGATGACACCAAGGTTTTTATGCCTTTCAAATTCCATTCCTCCACCGGCTAAAAAACTGATGTGCTTTGTTAAATTAAAATTAGCCATAGCTACTATTAGCAATGCGTTTTTACGGTTTAGTTCTTTATCAATAACAAGGTATTCTCCCAATTCCAAATCGGCCATTAGTCCAATTTCCCAACGGGGGTGTACTCTACGAAAATAGTCTAAGCCCACAGAGGGAGTAAAAACACCATCTGCTTCTCCGGCATCTGGGGCAGCTCCTTTTGGAATATAAGTGTACCCTAATGCAACAGAAATCAAATTCTTTTTTTCTTGCTCATTCTCCGATTCTTGAGACCAACCGCTAAAAGAAAAAACAAAGATTGATATGAAAAGAAGTAACCTTTTAATCATGCGTTTATTTGGGTAACATTAGCTGAACCTGAAAACGGGTACTAAAACCACCGTAATTATCCGGCCTAATGGCATTCCAGAAAGCCTGTGCTTGAAGATTAAATGGTATCTTGCCAATCCTTATCACTTTTCCTCCTCCGCCTCCAAAAGGAATTACCCATTTATTGCCATCGGCAGCTTCCCAGTTGGCAGTAAGTATAGGAGCCGACGAAATATACCATCCCTTGGGGAAGTTCATATTGACGAAATACTGTGTTAGAAATGAGTTAACATCGGCAGCATTTTCATTTCCGGCAACCGACCAGGTATTGCTTAGCAAGAATCCATAGACAAACTTCTTCGTCATTTTTAGCAGCAGAAAACTTGCTCCGGTACTGAATTTTTCTGAAGACACATTGCTGTTGGTAGGTATGACAAATACAGGGCCTATTCCCCATGTCAATCCATTTTTTGCTGTTGGCGCATAAAAGAGCGTCATATTAATATCTCCAATTCCTGAATTAGCACCACTTTCTTTGCCGTAGTCGGGTGAAGAAACGATCGGTATAATCGTACGGGTAATCAGGTGGCCATCAAAAAAAGGCAACACCGGCTGAATGTTCAACACATTGGAGGTTCGGTCACCGTTGGGGCCATTGCCAAAAGTCGTGTTGTTCTGAAACGGAAAACTCATCAGATTGGCCAATGGGTTTTGCGACATTTTAGCCAATTCTTCCGCTGTTTTTTCTTGAGCAGCAACCGTGAAACCGAATAAAGCAAGCATCAGCGTAAGCGAAATATATCTTAAAATTATACTGTAATTTTGCATTCATCTTTCTTGTTATTGTATATAAAGTGGGAGCCATTTGTACAATGACTCCCTTTTTATTTCAAATTATTTTACCATTTCTAACTCTGGTCTTACCCAAGTGCCACTTAAGTACTCTTCAGTTGGAAGGTACAAACGAAGAATAAAGGTCCAATCTTTAAAAGTTTCCATGTAATTGTCTTGTGATGCATCTCCTCCAAAATGGATGATTGCTGAGCCATCTTTCTCCGTTTTAACAAATTGAGAATTGATGTTATACGTTTCAGTTACCGCAAAGCCTACTTTATCATACACGGTAATTGACCAAAATGCATTGGCTGGAACATCTTTTAATGTAAGTGTTTGAGCCGCAAGGGATGTAGGGTAGTAATCTACATAAGCCGCTTGGTCTTTGGTGAATCCACCCCAACCTACAGCCGTACCGCAGTTGTGCTCTTTCAAAGAAGGGCCGCCTTTTTTGCCAAAATATCTATCCGGACTAATTTTTTCGTTTTTAGCAATCTCTTGATATTTAGTTCTTATTGCTTCAAGACTTTCCATGTCCCATTGGTGAGAAGCTACGTAGGTTCCTCTTTTCTCTTGTCTAATTTCAAGCGTTTCTTGAATTTTATTAGCCGCTAAAACATCTTCGGGGTCTGTAACATTTGCTTGCGTACGTACTACCACAATAGCGTAAGGAGTTCCTACGTTTTCTGCGGTAAGTGTGTATTCACCCGGCTCTGTGTATGCAAATGGGTTGTAATGTTCTTCAGAAATTACCCACATAGACTGGTAACGCCCGCCTGTTTCTTTCATAATTAGCGTTGCCGGAGTTGACAAATCCAACACAATCCATGAATACATGGTATCATAATTTTTACGCATCACATCTCTGTCTTTGGGGTTTGCCGCTTTTTTATTGTGCATCCAAACGCCTACACCTTCGGTGCCTGTTGCTGCCGCAATTTTTTTAATGTAAGACTGTATAATTACTTGTGTTTCTGCAAGACCATAGTTTTCATCTGTTACAGTTGTAATCGCTGGTGTAGCTTCTTTTTCGGCAACCTTGGCCGTAGTTGTAGCTTTTTTATTTCCACATCCAGTAATTAAAGCTATTGACAATAAGACAACGGCTGTATTTAATTGATTTTTAATTTTTAACATCATGATTTTACTTTTTATTTAATTTATTATTTAATTTTTCATCAGTCTAAAACTAAGTGTTTTTTTAAATAACAAAAGCAGCTATTTGTTGGCGTACGAATAACTGCTTTTGGTGGTTTAATTTACCAATTCAATTTCGCTGGTTCTCCAAGACTTATCTAAGAAAGCTTTCTCGGGTCCGTACATTCTTAAAATCACGAACCAAGATTTCCCTGGAATGGTTTGCAACCAATTATTTTCAAATCCTTCTGGCGCTTCTGGCGCAAAATACACATCATAAGAACCGTCTTCGTTTTGTTTAAAACCTTTACTCTGGCTTCCTACGGTTGGGAAAGGCTGATCAGTCTGCAACTGAGAACGTGTTTGCGTATCATATAAAGTTAATGCCCAAAAATCTTTTGCAGGCGGGTTTGCCGGCACGTGAATTCTGTAGGTTTTAGAACCGTCTAAAATTTCGTGTTTAGAATCTTTAAAAGCAATGCAATAATCAGAACCTTTACCTTCGTGTGGGGTTGCCATCGCTGGTGTTACAGCCGTATAAGTGTAATGAAACCAAGCTCTTGCATCTGTGTTAAACGCACCATCATAATTGTAATACACATTTTTATCGGGGTAAGCCATGGTCCATTCTGTGGGTACATCTTTATAGAAATACACCATGTTCAAATCACCACGTGGGTACCAATTATTAGCTCGTGCGGCAGCGTTACCAATAGCAACAGCATCGGTTAAAATTTCTTTCATTCTTGCGTCAGGCGCGAAATCACTTCCCTTTTTGATACCAATAGAGGCAAATAAGCCTTTGGTTTCTGCATCTAACATTTCGTCAGATTCGTACTGAATTAAATGGTTCAAATGCACATAAAAATCAAAATCGTTGGGGTGAATCGTGTTGAAATATTTACCAGACATACTCACGTATTCTGTGGGTCTTGGGTTGTTTTTCTCAGACAATGGATAAACGGCTAAATGGTCTTTTACATTTTTAACTGCGGGTTCAATACCGTTTTTGATATTTCCTCTCATAAACAACCAAACACCATAGGTTTTTGGTCGAATGATAAAATAGCCATCAGGAATATCTCCATCGTATGCCGGAGGCAATACTAAATATTTACCGCCTTTTCCTTGGTCTGGGCCAGTAATGCCAGCATCACCAACAAAACGAAACCATGCATCATCAAACGCACCTAACATCATTGGAGGTACTTCCACTACAATAGGCCCTAACTCTTTGGTGTCAATGTGAGGCATAATGTAAAGTGTTGAAGTATTGGCCGTTAAGAAGAGGGCTTTCGAGTCCATCAATTTATCAAAAATGGCTACTTTACCTACTTCATTAACGCCTAATACTGCAGGCCCTCTTCGAAGCTCTTGTAAAGATGCGCCGGGAATTCCCTTTAAGAAAGCATCCACCCCTCTGGCCTTCAATAAAAATTCTTGCGTTATCTCGGCTGTTTCTTTGGTAGGTACTCCATCAAAGAAGTTGAGCGTGCCAATAGACGTCTCCACAACATCGGGCGTGGTAATGTTTTCTGGAATTTCTGTTGTGTTTTTGTAAGTTGGAATTTCAACTTTTGCTTTGGCAGCGCCTTTTATTGCTTCCGGGTTTTGATCACCGGTCGAACAACTTGCCATCAAAGCAAGGATTAATATGCCCACGATAGATTTTAACTGATTTCTGATTTTTAATTTCATTATTTTGTTTACTTAGGTTATTGATACTTAATCTTTTACTGAAACATATTGAATTACATAATTGTTTTAATTTCTGAATTTTTTAGATAATTGATATGAATACCACCAAAACTGGTCGCCCATTTTTTTTGACTTAAACCTTGAATATTTATAACTGATTTTTCTCCCAGGGTCCTGATTGCGCCGGCCAAAATACTAAGTTCTTTGCCGTGTAATATCGCTTTCAATTGTTTTTCCGTTTTGAATTCTGCAGTAATACGATAGGCATCATCTTCAATTGTAATGATCAAATTTGGGCAACATTTTTTCAAATCATCATCGAGGGATGATAAGGATTGAGAAAACTCAATGCGTTTGATGGCTTTGGGAATTACACTAATTTCCAGTTTTATCATGTGGTATAGTAGTTGACAGGCGTTGACCTGAAGGTTGCTTTGAACGCAATATATATGCCGGAATTTAAAAAGGTATATAACAGTCATTATATCAATACATTATGATATTTAATTAGCATATGAGAAAATGCTAATTTGAATTAAATTTGCTATATATAACGGTAAGCATGAAATATAATGGCTGTGTCGTGTCTATTTCGCATCGAAAATGCTAAAATGACATCAGCTCGACTGTCAACCCAGGCGTACTAACTTTAAATAGTAGTAAAACACTACTTTTCGTCATTGCGAACGAAGTGAAGCAATCTCTCTCAGATGGAAAGATTGCCTTCATACAGGTAGGCTTCTTCCTCCTTCATCGTCATCGCAATGACGTGTATATTTCCTTGGTTCGTGTCCTCACGAACCTGAACTAAGAGGAATGGATCAAAATGGTTCGTGGAGACACGAACCATGGGTTTGACATTTGAGGTATATAAATCCTTTAAATACCAAATCAGGCAAATTCATGGAAAAGGATGACTTTTTTGGTTAATGCCAGAAATAATACAATCGACTATGTTACTGCCTCATTCTACTGCTAAGCCACCTTATCCAGATCAGGAGTTCGGGCGTCTTATCTCCAATTTTCTCATGCGCGAACGTAATGTTTCGGGATTCATATCCAGGATTCGAGCGGCGCCCTGAGTACCTTCAACGCGCCAGTAGGTTTTTTTCAAAACATTGATGATGTATTGCCGTTCGTAATCTGTCAGGGACAGCAATTTTTCATCTTCTTCAAATTCTGGTTTTGAAAGCTGGTCAACGGTTAAAGATTTACCTGAAGAAATAATAACCGCTCTTTCTATTACATTTTCCAGTTCGCGTATGTTGCCAGGCCAGTGGTATGCTTGCAATTGTTTAATGGTTTTTTTGGATATTTTGGTAATATTTTTGACCATTTTTCTGTTAAACCGTTTCACGAAATGTTCAATTAACATAGGAATATCGGTAATTCGATCCCTTAAGGGGGCAATAGTTACCGGATATACATTAAGGCGATAGTATAAATCTTTTCTGAAAAGTTTTTTACTAATTTGTTTTTCCAGGTTTTCATTGGTAGCTGTAATAATTCTGACGTCAACTTTTATTGTTTTTGGATTTCCTATTCTTTCAAACTCTCCTTCCTGAAGAACACGCAATAATTTAGATTGGAGTTCAATAGGGAGCTCACCTATCTCATCCAAAAACAATGTTCCGCCATTCGCCAGCTCAAACCTGCCAATCTGCTTTTGGATGGCTCCTGTATATGCACCTTTCTCGTGACCAAACAGCTCACTTTCAATGAGAGTAGATGGCAGGGAGGCACAATTTACCTTAATGTAGGGTTTATTTTTTCGTTTGCTTTTGTTATGGACAGCAGCAGCGAAAAGTTCTTTTCCGGTTCCTGTTTCACCTTCCAGCAATACGGTTGAGTCTGTTTGTGCAACCTGCTCGATTCGGTACAGACTGTGCATTAATGGTTCACTTTCTCCAATAATATTATCAAAATCGTGCTTACCCTTAATCTCTCCTCGCAAATAAACATTTTCAGAATGCAATTGATCTTTCAAATGTTGCAATTCGACAATTGCCTGTTGTAGCTTTTCTTCTGTTTTCCTTAGTTTGCTGATATCAATGGCCATCCCCACCAAATACTCTTCACCATTTATCAATGCATAATTGGCTGTATCAAACACAGGAATTTTCTTTCCAGACTTTGTCAGAATGTTTTGTTCTATGGATTGTTCTTCTTTGTTGTTAAATACTTTACTTATAATTTCAACGTTTATATCTTTCGTACTTTCTTCCAAGAAATCGTAAGCATCTTTTTTGTATAATTCCTCTGTAGAATATCCCAAAATCAATTCTAAATTTTTATTCCACATCACCAATTTGTTATGCTTATCAAAAACATAAGCGAATTCAGGCATACTTTTCAGGATTGTGTTTCCCGCAAACATCCCTTTGGCCTGTTGTTTTTTTTGCTTACTCATTTATTCTGCATATAATTCACTACCATTCAGTGTCAAAAATCAATAGTGTCCCAATAATTTAAATTAAATAAGAAGTCTAATGAATCCAATATTTGTAACATTACAAATGTATTTAGTTTCTGAGCGGAAACTAATTAATCCTTTATGATTTTTAAATTGAATAATTGATGCTAATTCAAATTCAATTATATGGGGTATCCGATCAACATCCGTTATTTTCTTTAATAATTTCTTGCATATATCAGGTTCTGTAATAACTATCCTCTACTGTTTGAAACCCTTTTGACTAACTCCAATTTCTAAGAATCATCCACCAAATTGCACGAAACTATGCCAATAGAGGTTTTGGCGTTTTGTGGAACATCGTATTAGTTGTCACTTTTGTTTCTTTATTACAAT
Source organism: uncultured Roseivirgaceae bacterium (assembly GCA_964507705.1). GTDB lineage: Bacteria > Bacteroidota > Bacteroidia > Cytophagales > Cyclobacteriaceae > JAAUQL01. Next base: position 7,376 of record CAZDRA010000115.1, read on the forward strand.
CACAACATTCATATCTTCCTTTGTTCTTTTTCCAAAACCTAATCAAACCACATTGAGGGCATTCGAAACCACTTGGCCATCTTAATGATGATAAATAATCAACGCAGTCTGTTCCGTTTTAAACATTTCTTCAAATTCCATTTGGTTTGCTGGGTATTTCAACCTGCAAAGTTAAAACTTTACGGGTTCTGACCGGATACCCCATATAATTTAATTTTAAGGTGGCGAATTTAGCTTCTTGAATTAATTATAAATTTCTACTGATTCAATTATAGCTATTTTACAAGGATAACCCTAAGAATAAGTTCTCATTTTCATCGTATTTTGAGTTATTGCATGGATAGATTAAACATTTCCGTCTTTGGCAATACTTTCATCAAACACCATAAAATGCATTTATTTTTCCACTTGGCAATTATAATATCTCAGCATTCCATCATAAAAATCTGAATAGTACTTCCCTTTCTCAATAGATTCGTCTGAATAGATTATGCGAATTCTTTCGGTAAAATACTTTTACTTCAAACTAAATTGGCAATTTGAATTTCATGGTCACTTCTCCCGTTTCTTTGTTTATTTCTATTTTTTGGCTGTCCATGCCCATGTCTTTTCCTGTTGACATTTTGAAAAGCCCGGACAGAAACTGCATGCCGCTATTCATCACCTGGGCAAGTTCTTCTGTTTTATCCATGGGTTTATCATCGGCTGGGGTTTCATGAGTAGCTTCTTCGATCTTTTCATCTTCCGAAAAATCAATCGGCAACTGTTGTTCTTCTTCTGGTTGTTTAAGGTCATCAACCTCCTGAATATGCTGTTCGGCTTGTTCAGCAGCCTCCTCGGTTTCGGTGGCGTCTATAAATTCTTCGAGCTGATCGATAAACTGAGAGCGTCCTTTTTTAGAAAAATCGACAAAGTCGGTGCTTGACGAAGAATTGAGGACGCCTTCAAAGAGGTTTTGTTTTACCAATAAACCCGCCGCTATTTGTTGTTCTATCGAATTTCTGGTGATCAGGTTATAGATGGTCAATTTGTCGCTTTTCTGTCCCAACCTGTCTATTCGACCGATGCGCTGGTTCTTTTTTGCCGGATTCCATGGCAATTCAAAATTTATCAGTGTATCTGCTACTTGCAAATTGAGCCCCGAACCGCCGGCTTCGGTAGAAAGGAAAACTTTAGATGTCGGGTTAGTTTCAAATTTTCTGATAAGATCTCCCCTCATTTTTACGGGCACCTTGCCATTCAATTCTACAAAACCGATGTTGTTGTCACGAAGCATTTTGCCAATCAGTTTATGCACCTTTATCCACTCAGAGAATATGATAATTTTATTATCCTTGTTGGCGATATCCAGTTTTTCGAGCAGGATGTATTTCAGCTCGTCGAGCTTTGGCGACTCATTGGTCTGATCATCTACAAGAAAAGTGGAATCGCAAACCATCCTCATATTGGCCAACAGGAGCATTAACCGCTGCAAGTCGTAAGGGCTAAGGAATTTTTTCTTGATGATTTTAGCAATGCCTCTTGCATAAGACCCATGAAATTCCGCCTGAAGCAGAGACATGTTTACAGGAATGTTTATTTGTCGCAGATTGGGGAGCTGGTCAATGACTTTGCGCTTTTCTCTTCTGATCAATACATGCTCCAATTTTTTGTTCAGCTTCTGAAGGTCATAATACCCATTGATCTTGTTTGGCTTATCGGGGTCGAAGAGGCAATGCTGATAAGAGAACTCCCACAAGGGGCCAAAGAAATGCGGATCAAGAATACTCATTATCGAGTAGATATCAATCAGCTTGTTTTCTATCGGTGTGCCTGTGATCACAAGGACATGCTTGGCATTCAGCCTTTTTACTGCCGAGGTTGTTTTGGCCTCAAAGTTTTTTACCCGCTGCGCTTCGTCCAATATCAGAAAGTCAAATCCCGATTTGTTTATCGTATGTGCGTCTCTGAGTATGGCTTCATAGTTTATAATAAAAAAGTAGTGTTCGGTATTTTTATAAATATCTTCTCTTTGCTGTGGATTGCCCTCAACAATGATCGCCTTTTCGTCGCTAAACTTTTCGATTTCAGATTTCCATTGAGATTTTAAGGACGCAGGGCATACAATCATGGTTTTGTTAAATCCAAAAATCGTTTTCTTCTGGATGGCCACAGATATGGCCTGCATGGTTTTGCCCAGCCCCATCTCATCGGCAATGATGGCGGATTTTCTAAATAAGACAAACTCTATCCCTTCTTTCTGATAGTCAAATAGCGTTGCTTTTATGGTAGAATAATCCGGCTTATAAGACTCGGACACCTGCTTGAGTAGCTTGTGCTCAAAGGTCCGCTCCAATTTTTCTTTTACTTCCGGCCTGATCAAGATAGAATCGTACTCTCCTGCCTCTTCAATAAACCCTAAAAATGCTTCAATCTCATCATCCTCAATAAACTGCCGGGTTTTAAAATATCTGGATATCAGCAATTTTTCATCAACCTTCATTTCTTCGGGATAGTGCCAGCTGATTTTATATTCGTTGAGGGGGTCGCAGAAAACTTCGATAAAAGGAAATGATTTTTTCAGTCTTCGGTACAAGCTTTTTTTCTCCTTCATTTTTCTGAAGGCATACATAATATGTTTGGTGGTGCCCAGTTTGTTGAGCTGCGAATCCATACTGTCGCTATATCCCGTTTCATTGTCAAAATCCCGCAACAAAATCTTGTACTTAACGCCATTTTCATTTGTCAGGGTATGGTCTCCGAAGATATTATCTGCCCAGGCTATTCTGTATTCTGCTTTTTCGGCTTTTTGCATTCTTTCTCCAAGCACCCTTGTTGACATGCCCTTACGGGAATATTTTTTGTGCTCGACATGTGCTTTCGGATCGAGCAAATGCAATTCGTCTATCAATTGAAGCAGGCAACTGTAAGAATACTTGTCCCATTCCAGTTCTTTTTTCTTGTAGGAAGGAATGATTTGGTTTTGTTCATCAAACTCAAGAACATAGCTTTTAGCCTCCTCCATTGCGTCATCATTGACGAGAAATTCGAACGTATTGCCCGATTGCGACAATACCTGACAATTGCCATTATTGTATATTATCTCTCCAATGGCAAGGTCTTGTTTGCTTAATTTTTTTGATAATTCGCTTTTTACGGACTCAGTTATGTTCTTATATTCCATGAGAATTTTGTTCTTTTTTATGAAGGAAAAATAAAAAATCGAATTTAATTTTTCCTGTTTTTCAAAGCTAATTATTTGGGGAAATAATTTCTACGTAAAAAGTTATCTCTATAGAAATTCATAGCTTGTAAATACACCCAAAAAGACTAAACAATCGCAGACAAAAAATTTTAAAGAATACTTGTTTAAAATTTAATTTCTCAGATCACCTTCAACCTCTAAACCCATTTGAACCCACAAACCAGTTCACTGTGGTAGAAAAATCAACATTATGATATGGGATTTCTGCTGGGCTCTTTACACCATGCAAATCTATATTGAAACTGAGCCATCATCTGATGTTGATTTCTATCACATTTTCCTTAATTGGTGTTGAGATTTTAAGTTCAAATTCCCGAATAAAGGGTTCTAATGTTGATAGTTTATTATCTGTGGCATTGAGAATAATGATCTTAATATCAAATTTATTCAGGTTTTGTTGAAATCTCAGGTTCTTGTCATTTGTTACTAAACCTTCAAACCCATTCAGTGTCATAAGTCTAAGAAGTTCTCCATTCTATTTACCGCTCCATTGCTTTTCTCTTACAGTTGAGATAAGATGCTTTTTTGTAAAGAAGTTTTTGAGTTTTACAGGCAGATTCTCGTCAAGTAGCAGCCTCATTTAGAAATTTTTCGTTGTTCACAAATTTTTCTGCCAATTTTAGAGCCTGAATTGCTTGCGCACGCGAAACGGAAGGGAAATTCTCAAGAAATTCGGATAGAGTCTCAGTTTCCAACCACTCAAATAGTGAATGTACCGCTACTCTGGTTCCATTGAATACCGGAGTGCCACTCATTATTTCAGGATCAATATTTACAAGCTTATTAGACATACACAAAGTTAACGATTTTATTGGTTCATTGTTCTGTCATTGGTTCTTTACATTTTTGTAAGTCGCTTAAAATGAGAACTTTCCCAAAGTTGCGCATAAATCATTATCTTCTGATTATCAGTTAGATAGAATTATGAAACAAAAACTTTTGGAAAGGTTACCGAAGTATTGTCTTCTGTACCACAGGACTGTTAAATGTTCAAAGTACTTTTACCTCAAACCGTAGATTTTGATTGACCATGGTTAAAATCAATAAAAAGATTTGTCTTGTAAAGCAACCTCATATCTTTAAAATTAGCCTTGTGGAGCATTTCCCGTTTATTTAAACATTATCTTATCAAAAATAAATTCAATTATGAAAATCAATATTTATATCTTATTCATTTTACTATTTGCCGGATGTAAACCTGATGTCCAAAATAAATTTGAAGCAGATGTTATAATTTATGGGGGAACTGCAGCCGCAGTAGTTGCCGCAGTTCAACTTGCAAAAGATGGCAGATCGGTAATTATGGTAAGTCCGGATAATCATTTGGGAGGGCTATCTTCCGGAGGCTTGGGATTTACTGACACCGGCAATAAAGAAGTGATTGGTGGACTAGCCAGAGAATTTTATCATAGCGTGTGGCTTCATTATCAAAATGATGATGTCTGGAAATGGCAGAAAAAATCTGAGTATGGCAATAAAGGTCAAGGCACAGTAGCTATGGACGGGGAAAGGCGTACCATGTGGATATTTGAACCTCATGTTGCTGAGCAGGTTTTTAATGATATGATTGCTGACTACAATATTGAACTTTATAAAGATGAATGGCTAGACCGATCAATTGGTGTAGAGATAGAAAATAGTGCTATAATTTCCATTCAAACAATTTCCGGAAAAATATTTAAAGGCAAGATTTTCATTGATGCGACATATGAAGGAGATTTGATGGCTGCGGCGAAAATTAATTATCATATAGGAAGAGAGGCTAGTAACGTCTATAGTGAAGATTGGAATGGTGTGCAGGTAGGTATTTTGCATCATGGACATCATATGAAAACTGATATCGATCCCTACGTAAAGCCAGGTGACCCTTCAAGTGGTGTACTACCTAAAATATCTATCAAAAAACCAGGGAAGAGAGGAGAAGGAGATAGCCGTATCCAGGCATATTGTTTTAGAATGTGCTTGAGTAAGCATCCGGATAATAGGGTTGCTTTTCCAAAGCCCGATAATTATAATCCATATCAATATGAACTTTTAGCCAGAATCTTTAAATCGGGATGGAGAGAAGTTTTTTATAAATTTGATGCGATTCCCAACCTCAAGACAGATACCAACAATCATGGCCCATTCAGTACAGATAATATCGGAATGAATTATGATTATCCCGAGGCAAGTTATCATCGGAGAAAAGAAATTATCCAGGAACATGAGGACTATCAAAAGGGCTTGATGTATTTTTTATCAAACGATGAACAAGTGCCCATTGAAATTCGAGAAGAAATGAAAAATTGGGGTCTTGCAGCTGACGAATTTGTTGATAATGGAAACTGGCCACATCAGATTTATGTTCGCGAAGCAAGACGAATGATTGGACAATTCGTAATGACAGAAAATGAAATACTGGGGAAAAACCCAGTAAATCAATCGATAGGAATGGGGTCTTACACGATGGATTCCCATAATGTACAACGGTATATCAAACCTGACGGATTTGTGCAAAATGAAGGGGATATTGGTGTTCATCCCAAAAATCCATATAAAATAGAATTGGGGTCTATTTTGCCAAAGAGAAGTGAATGTAAAAATTTATTGGTTCCAGTATGTTTGTCCAGCTCGCACATTGCTTTTGGTTCTATTCGCATGGAACCGGTATTTATGATTTTAGGCCAAAGTGCTGCAACAGTTGCCTCTATGTCACTGAAAGATGGTATTGAGATTCATGATCTTTCTTATGATAAACTGAAAGCCAAGTTATTGCAAGATGGACAAGTGCTTGGCCTGGATGCCAAATGAATGACTGAGGACTATTGAGGATAAATAAACAGAAAGATTTGTATTAATTCTATTTAGTTTTTGAATGGAAATTATTGGTCTGGCTATGATGAGTTGAGATTTGAAAGTACTAATCTTTCCATTTGCTCAAAGGCACACTGATTATTAAATTTACTCTTTGCGGCGCACTATCCAAGTACCGCCAAACTTTCGTGACCGATAAAACCTCATTCATTCAGAGGTTTTGTTAGACTCTTATTATAGTTCGTTCACAAATTGTGTTACAAGTTTGAAGTAGTCTTCATATTCAGTTAAAGGAAGCGTTTCAGATTTATCATATATATCATGGTATGCCTGAATTCCGCCAAGAGTATAAATAAAAAAGCAAGGCACCTTTTTCATATGAAACATGCAATGATCACTGTTACATGCTTCACCTCTAATCTTAACCCAACTTGAAAATGATGTTTCGTAAACTTCTCCAAGTCAGTGTCTTACCGTTTTTGTTTTTACAATTGGGTCACAACTTTTGATTTTCTCACATAGGGTCTTTCTTTAAATCCA
>CAZDRA010000116.1:0-13878 GCA_964507705.1 uncultured Roseivirgaceae bacterium
CAAAAAATTTACTTTTATGATTTGGGTATTAGAAATTCACTGATTTCTAATTATGCACCTATTGAATTGCGAAGTGATGTTGGGGCATTATGGGAAAATTATCTGATAAGCGAACGAATCAAGTATTGTCATTATAATCAGATATGGCAAAACACTTATTTTTGGCGAACGCATGACCAGCAAGAAATAGATTATATTGAGGAAAGAGAAGGCAAACTATTTGCCTACGAATTTAAATGGAATCCGAAGAAAAGCGCCAATCTTTCTAAAACTTTCCAAGCTGCATATCCAAATCATGAATTCAGGGTTATTAATAAAGCCAACTACAATGAATTTATTTCTTCATGATTTGTCGATGAATAACAAGAGATTGCTTTTTGATTTATTCCCTAATACAAATCCCACTCCCCATTGAGGTAATATTTGAAAAGCACTGGATTGTGGATGGTGTTTATTTCAATAACATCTTTTTGATCGGGAGTAAAATCCTTCCCAAATGATGTCATAAGCTTCATCGCATCATGGTTGATCCACTTTGTAGGAATGCCATTAAATTCCAGGTTAAGCAATGCATTTTTAAACTGGGTTTTAGACAAACTTTTCGAACCCAAGACCCAACCCCATTCCCCCAAGGTTATAACCTGATTGTGAATTGGTACTGTTGAAAACCCTGCTTTTTCCATTGTTTTATCAATGCATTTAAATGCCCTGCCGGCAAAGTATGGACTTCCGGCCTGGGTGATGATGAGCCCATTAGGTCTGAGTACTTTATCACAAAGCTTGTAAAACTCAAAGGAATATAGTCGGCCCAACTCAATTGACTTTGGGTCTGGTAAATCAATAATAATTATATCATAATACTTGTTCTCTTGTTCCAAAAAATTGTATCCATCCTGATTAATTACGGTAACTTTTTCATGCTCCAGGGCGTGTTGGTTGATTTCAGAAAGCACCGGATGTTCCAACGCTATCCTGGTCATTTCCGAATCAAGATCTACCAAAGTAATGTTTTGAACCTGATTATATTTTAGAATTTCTCTGGCAGCGCATCCATCGCCACCACCCAAAATCAACACATCTTTGGGGTTAGGATGGAGATTTAATAAAGGATGCACCAATGGCTCGTGATACATAATTTCATCTACGGTACTTAGTTGCTGGTTTCCATTGATAAAAAGCCAGTAGTCACTTTTTGATTGAGTGATCACTAATTTTTGATATTTTGTTTGCTTAGAATAAATTACCCTGTCCTTATACCGTATTTCTTCACCATAGGCAATTACACTATTGGCACCTGACATTCCGACAATCAATAATATAAAAACCAGCAAATTGGATATACTTAGTCTAGTTTTTACTTTCTGACCAAGATCATGCCATAATACCCATAACAGAACAATGGCTACGGTATAATTTATGAAACCCAAAATGAAAGGTGTATAGGTCAGGCCAAGATATGGGAGTCCTACAAATGCAAAGAATACGCCACCTAACAAACTTCCATAGTAGTCATTTTCCAACATGGAAGAAACATTCGTTTTAAGAGATTCAAATTCGTCATTTATTCTTATTACTAATGGAATTTCCATGCCAATAAGCAAACCAATAGTTATGCAAAGTCCATAAATGACCAATCCTGTATATACTGTGTAGATAGCAGCTGTGTAGGTGATCAGAGAAACAAAAGAGGCTAAAATTGATAGCGCAATCTCAATCCAAATGAACTTTTCAAGCAAATTACCGCTCATCATTTTGGTAATTCGTGCGCCTAAACCCATAGAGAATAGCATGATGGAAACAATCATAGTCCACTGAAGGACAGAATTGCCAAGGAAGTAGGTAGCTAATGTTGACAGCACATATTCTGCAACGATTCCAGAAAGGCCGGTAGCAAATAGGCAGAGCTTGAGTATGTTGGAACGGCGTTTCAAATTCTATTGATGATTAACCACAATGGACGCAAAGAAAAAAAACACAAAGGGCACAAAAGATTATGGTTATAGTTTGCCATTGATTATTCTTCTGATACCATTTTTAAGTAAATCCACATTGAAATTGATTAATAAGCCAAGCTTATAGTTTCCTAATTTCATATAAGTAAGTGTTTGTGCTAGATGAACATCGAGTGTCTCAACACTTTTTAATTCAATAACCACCTTTTTTTCCACCAGGATATCAATTCTGTATCTACATTCCAACTTGACCTCTTCAAAAACCAAAGGCATTCGTTTTTCTTTTTCTATATATAAACCTGACTTAAGCAATTTGTAAGAAAGACATTCTTGATAAGCACTTTCTAATAGCCCTGGGCCTAAATTTTGTGAACCTCCAATGCACTACCAATAACTTTATAAGCTATTTCATTTTCTGTCATATCTAAATTACTGGATTCTTTGGGACCTTTGTATCTTTTTCTTGGTGTACTTCGTGGTTAATTTGAATCACAAACTCCAGCATATCAACACGGACCCACCGATGTAGGCAAATGCCTCTATAATCCCAGCGCCAATGTTGGGTTTTTCCTGATTGATCAATTCATCTGTGAGGTTTTTGCCTGGAAGTAATATCTTATCGGCAATTACTCTGGCAATAGGCAAAAAGACCAAGCCAATACCTGCATCAATAGCGATGTTTTCTGCGGTAATATACCAATTTTCAAAGTCATGCATTAGCCCATGACGGATCAAGTTTCCGATAGCTATTATTGCTCCAGCCATAGCAACACCAACTGCAACATTGTTTTTTTCTATGTGCTCATGTACATCGAATGGTGTAATCCAATTATAAACAAATGCTGTAATTATCAGAAGCACCTGCCCAACTACCCAATAAATAAGTACAGTATCTATTCCTCCGCCTTCTCCATAGATCGAGCCCATGATGATCAAACCGGTGGCCACTGAACTGGCACCTTCAAGAATTCCAGTTCCGGCATTCTGATCTTCGGTAATTTCTTTTTGCACACTGAATTTCCGAAGGATAATTTTATCGTTTATGATGATGGACAAATTGAGGAGGATAAGTGCAATAATGCCATATATACCAATAAACATCAGATCTATGAGAATGCCTTCCGTTTCGCCCATCATGATGCCTCCGATCGCTAATACCAAACCTATAAAATATCCAGTATGAGCAAGGGCAAAGGCAAGATTGTCTTTTTCAACGAGTTCTTCTTTTACATTATATCCTCGATGGAAAATCTGGTATAAATATTTGCCAACAAAAAATAAAGCAAAACTACTGGAGAGATAAACAACAGTAGTAAGGATGGCATCAATGTATGTCATGTTCATAGCTAGATGTATTTTAGATTTGTAGTCATTAAGACTTAATTATGGATATTTTTTATGAAATAATTTTATAACCCTATTTTCCATATCCTCCACTGCGAGATCGTGAAAAATTACTATATCTCGATCCTGATTTTGAGCTCTGCGGTGTACTTGACCTTACACTTTGTTTCAAGGAATTATTGGAAGAGTTATTGGACCATTTAGATGATTTGCTTGTCGACGAATTGTATCTGCTATTTGTGCCATAAGCATATCTTCCATCGTTTCCTCTTGGACCATAGTAGCTTCTTCCGGTACCATAATAGCTCCCACGATAATTACCCCAAGCAGATCTTCCTACAGGATATGCCATCATATTAAACATGGAACTCATGAGGGCATACTTTCCATAAAATTCCCAGAATGACCCTCCACTTCTTTCTGACCATCGGCCATATTTTTCATTGCCTACATAAGACCCGTAGCCAGGAGGGCCAACACCCTTGGTCACCTTACCGTCTGTGCCCTTGGCAGCAATTTCCATTCCCATATTGTGCATATTTGCCTTGAAAAAGTTTTCGTCAACAGGTTGCCATTCTGTTGTTTGTTCATCAACTATTCCATCTTTATCTTCTTTGATAATGCGATACTGATGATAATATTCCTTGAATATTGAACCTTCGGTATTCATGTCGTACAGGATGATAGAAAATGTTGGAACCTTGGTCATGGATTTTATCAATTCGTCAACAGGGCTTTTTGCCGGTGAACTGTAATCACCTTCGCAACTGCGACTACAAGCATATACCAATGCGATTAATGTTATAAATAAAATTACTTGCCTCATTGTATTTTTAGGTTATACTGTTCCGGGTAATATATTTGTAATTTCAAAATCTTTAACGACTACACCGTAAGATGCTTCAAACTCCCTTTCACCCCATTGCTCGACACATGCGACCAGTTTTTCCTCAACATCATAATAATCCCAGGAGATAAACTCAACCCAGCTGTCGTCATTTTTGGGGTCGTCGGAAAAATAGCCGGGGCTTTCCTTGTCAAGGTAGTAAGTAGTTTCTTTATATACAATTTTCTTTGGAGGACGTTTTCTTTCTTCAATCTCTTCTGGAATGTCTTCGCCTAAAGCACGAACCTTCAATTTTTTACTTAATGTCATTGAGCCCTCATCACTATAGTCAATATGAAGATAAGCAATCTCACTTGCAGCCTCTACTTTATATTCTCTGGTAAAATAGTTATTTCCCCAATCATATTCATATTCTTCAGTGATCTGCCATGTAGTCAGATCATAGTCAAATATAAAACCAACTCTTAGATCCTTGATTTTGATATCGCTTGGATCGTAATGAGGTTCTTGTTTTTTTTTAAACTTATCGAAAAGTCCCATGCCTTTATTGATTTTTTGGTGGTGGTTGCCACGACTATTTGATTCAAAATTACTAAAAGGCCTTGATTTATCTTTACTATTTTTACGATAAACAAGGCCTTTGATCAATTGCCATCCAACCCAGATGATCAGGGTTAGCAAAACTATTTTTATTAAAAATTCGATGACATTGTAAATTTAAATATTACTCATTTTTAGATTTCATCTTAGCTTTTAATGCTGCCAGGGCATCAGACCCTTGCGATGAAGATTCAGTATTTAGCGCATCATTAATTTCATCATCAAGGCTTCTATTTGAGTTGGCTACATCTGCATAAGCTTCAGAAAGCGCTTCATTTTCATCAACCTTCTCTTTCATTTTTTCAAGCATTGCTATGGTGCCATTGCTATCAATTTGAGCCATTTGCTTATTGAGCTTTGTCGTTGCCTGACTCACCTTTGCTCTTGCCTTTAAGGTTTTCAATTCATTTTCATAATGCCCAATTTTTGATCTTAGTTTTTTTACGTTTTGCTCCAATTGCACGAGGTTATTATCAATGTTGGTGGCATTTTGATTGGATGTTTTAGCAGTATTTTCTGCCTCTTGTTTTTTGCTTAAAGCCTCTGTTGCCAAACGATCTGCGTCAGCGCCATCCAATTCACCTTTTTCTACCTTAGTAAGCAGTGCCATTGCTTTATGTTCATAACTTACAGCTCTATTTCTGGAATCTGCGGCATCTTTCTTGGCTCGGATAGACATTGCCTTCACTTCTGCCAAGGCTTTGAGACTTTCGTCCAAATCTTTTTTCAGATCTCTTATACCCTGTTCGGTTAATTTTATTGGGTCTTCAAGCTTTTCTACAATATTATGAGCCTCAGCCTGGCCTATTTTGAATAATCTTTTAAATACACTCATTTTTCTATTTTTAAATTTTTGAAAATTTTATTAATTGATCAGAATACTCACTCAATAGTAAACTCAAAGAGTTGACGGAGCCTTCCAGTTCGTTCAGGTCAAGGTTCTCAAGTTGCAAGGTATCCCTGAAAATCACCTTCTTACCTGTTTCATCCAGCACAAATGCACCGTGTATAATATCTCTATTTTTTGTGAGCAGACTTTTATAAACATCAATAGATTCATTATTTATTTCGAAAATAAACTGTTCTAATACTAAGATTGGATCTAAGCAGCCGATGATAAGGTTTTGTATTCCGGCATCTTCTTTTTCAACCCAAAAAACACCGTCTGCCTCATTTTCTTGTAGTATATCAAAATCCAAATCGAGGAGAAATTCTTTTACTTTTTCAAAGTGACTATTCATAATGTTAGCAATTTTTGATAAGATTTTTTCATTTTGTTTAATGGTAAAATTAATAATTTTATTGTTGAATAATGATTCGAAATTATTATTTTATTTTCTGAAATAAATAGGTTTCATTCAAATTAAATTTATAACTTCATATCTAATAACGATAGAATAGCTCAAAAGGTTAGCAATATTAAGAAATATTATGTCAAGTATAGGAAAAAATATCAGAAAGATAAGAACAGTCAAAAAATTAAGTCAGGCGGCTTTTGCAGAAATATTTAACCTGGCACGTCCTAGTGTTGGAGCATATGAAGAAGAGCGTGCTGAACCAAAAGTAGATACTATCATACAAATTGCCAATCATTTTGGCATATCAATAGATTCACTATTGCAAAAAGAATTAACTATAAATGATCTTTATAATTTCAATGTTCATCTATCTGAAGGAATAAAAGACATATCAGAAAAAAAAGTAGCTGATTATAATTCAAATTTTATTAAAACCGTTCTTGTTCCTGTTGAAAAGCAGCACGAATATATAGTTCATATTAACAATCGCGATTTTATTTCTACACTTCCCAAAATAATGATTCCAAATTATCATCATAAAAATATTAGAGCCTTTGAAATGAATTCTAATGATATGTACTATAATTCTCAAGGATTGGGATCAGGAGATTTTATATTCGGGAAAAAATTAGTTGAGCCTCTCAAGTATATTGGAGATCAAATTTATGCAATCGTCACCAATGAAAAAGTTATTATTAGAAGAACGAAATCTAACAATAAAAAAATTGAACTTATTCCAGACAATAAAGATTATAAAACTATAAATATAAATAGGACTGACGTGATTGAGGCCTGGGAAATTGTTGGATATTTTTCTTCAATAATTGAGCCTCCTACTTTGGTATCAGATCGCATCCTGCAACTAGAACATCAATTTGATGTGCTGAATGATCGACTACTGATAGTTGAAAAAGATAAAAAATTGCAATAAATGAGATATTGAAAATTTGTCAATTGAATACAATTAATTACATGACGGATATTGAACAATTAAATTAGTTTGTATTGTCACATAATTTCACAATTTTTAGCAAAATAGTATAAGATTATAAAATTCAGATGAGCCAAATTCTATATATTTATTTTATACTTTTATAGTTAATCCATTAATTAAACCATTTTTCAACTTATGTCCTTTCCCAAATATACGCTGTTCACACTATTTGCGGTTGGTGTTTTTTACATTAGTAGCTTCTCTGCCTATGGAAAAGGGTTTAAGGTAATTTCCTTTGTCGAAGATAAGATTGTAAAATTTCACGGTCATATATATGATTCTATAAGTAGTAATCCTGATATAGCTGCAGTAGGGGCCAAACTAATCATTAAAAGTCTGCCGCATGGAAGTGAAATAGGTATAATATCATCCATTGATTCTAGTGGCTATTTTGAATATTATGTAAATGTGGCCTACAATTATGAGATCGAAATCCAATCAAGTAATCATAGATGGCAATTTGAAAGTTTGAAACCAGCAGAGATATTAAAAAATGATGAAGTAAGCAGAGACTATTATTTGATTCCTCAGGTGAAAGAAAATCAAGTAATCAGATTGAATAAGCTTATTTTTGAACAGGGAAAATCAAACATAACATCAGAATCGTACGGTGAATTAAATAGTCTCGTGAAAATGATGACGGATAACACAGCGATGCAAATTCAGCTGGAAGGTCATACCGATTACAGGGGAAGTAAAAAATTGAATATGGAATTGTCTCAAGATAGAGTCGATGCCGTGAAAGAGTATTTAATTGGGAAGGGCGTCAATTCTAGAAAAATAAAAACTAAAGCCTTTGGTGGCACAAAACCATTAAATAAAGGAAAATCATTAAAGGCATCAGAAATTAACAGAAGAGTGGAAGTGAGAATATTAAAGCTCAAGTAATCAAGTCTAATTGAAAAATAAATATAAAAATGCTTAGAAATATATTATTAATATTATTGATTTTCGTTTCGTTCAATTCATTTGCACAGCGTATTTATTGGGCAAGTGAAGTGATGGATTTTTCTTCAGAATTATCTCCTTATGAATATTCTGCAGAGCAAGTTTTAGGTAAGCCAAATGCTATGCCGCAGGGTGGTGATAATCCGAATGCGTGGATGCCTGCAAAACCCAATAAGCTGGAGTTTATATCTGTTGCTTTTGATAAAGCAATAAGAGTAGAGCAAATAGTTATTGCCGAATCGTATAACCCTAGTGCAGTTTATGAAATATATTTATACGACAAGGGTGGTAATGAATTTTTAGTGAACACCTTTAGCCCTAGGCCAATTGACCTAAAATCAAGACTTTTAAGAATATATATTGAAAAAACAAAATACAAAGTCGAAGCCTTGAGAATAATTATTGATGGCCGCAAGGTACCGGGTTATTCAGGGATTGATGCAATAGGAGTTTCGCCTTCTAAAAAACCAGTACAAATTTCTATTGATGAGCCACAAAGTCTTAAGGAAGATATTGTGGTACAAAGACTGGATGAGAATGTTAATAGTCAATACCATGAAACAAGACCACTAATATCTCCAGATGGCACAACATTGTATTACAGCAGAGCAAATCACCCCGAGAATATGGGTGGAGAAGATGATGAAAATGATATTTGGTATGCTGAATTAAATAGTGAAACCGGCAAATGGGAAAAATCAAAAAATTTGGGTGCTCCTTTAAATAACAAAGGGTCAAATTACATTAGTTCGATAACTCCGGATGGAAAATCAATGACTGTTTTATTGGGAAATGAATATACAAAAAGAGATAAGATGAAGCCTGGTGTATCTGTAACTAATAAAACAAGTGAAGGATGGAGCCAGCCAAAACCTATGGATATTGTCAATGCATATATTGAAACAACTGATGGGAATTATTTTTTAGCCAATAACAGAAAAGTTATGATTATGGCAATTGATCGATATGATGCCTATGGAGGAAAAGATCTTTATGTCAGTTTTTTACAAAAAGGCAACAAATGGACCGAGCCATTAAACCTTGGAAATGATGTGAATACGGCCCATACTGAATCTTCTCCATACCTGGCAGCAGACAATGAGACACTATACTTTTCATCTAAAGGTTTTAGTGGCTATGGAGGCAATGATGTCTATATAACTCGCAGATTGGATGACACCTGGACAAATTGGACAGAACCGGAAAACCTTGGTCCAGACATTAATTCTGTTGGGGATGACGTTTTTTTCAATATTCCTCCTTCTGGCCAATTTGCCTATTACTCCAAGAGTACAGAAAAAGGCAATGGAGATATTTATAAAATTGCGATGCCAATATTTTATCAGCCTGCACCTGTAGTAAGAATTTTTGGTAATGCATTTGATGCAACAACAAATGAGCCGGTCATGGCTAAAATATCTTATAACTTGTTGCCCGAAAAATCTGACGTAGGATTTACCATGACTGATGGAAATACTGGAGAATATGAGATTCTACTGCCTGCAGGATCTGCTTATGATTATACAGTTGTAGCCGAGGGGTATAAAGATGTAACTGAACATATCGATCTTTTAGATGAAATAAATTTCGTAGAGATTGAAAGAGTAATAATGCTGAATAAAGGAGAAGATATTGACTTGGTAAGCAAAGCAGACAATGAGAAGATCGAAAGATTTACTTCCAGAGATGATGAAAAGTTGATACTGGAAAGTGCTATTTTATTTGGATTAGAATCTGATCGTTTAAATGAGTCTGCTCATCCGATATTGGATAAAATTGCCTCGTTTATAAAATACAACCCTGCTTTTAATTTAGTGATCTCCGGATATACCGATACTACAGGGCCTGACAAATACAACCTTGATTTATCAAAAAGAAGGGCCGAATCTGTACTCAAATATTTCGTGAAAAATGGAATTGCTAAATCTCGATTTGATGTTAAGGGCTATGGTCCAGAAAATCCAATTGCGTCAAATGATACACGTGAAGGAAGAATAAAAAACAGAAGAGTAGAGTTTTCTATCATGGAATAGTATCTGTTACATATAATAGTCAAATAGACAAATAAAAAAAAGCCCAATTAATTGGGCTTTTTTTTATTTGTCTGGATAATTCAACAGATAATTATTGTATCGTTTAAAATGCCTACCTACCAAACCGACTTATAAACCAAGGAGAGTTTGAAACTCTACCCTTTCAGTTTAGTGATAGTGATTAGCCAAGCCAGATATTTTTATAATTATTTTTCATTTTCAAAATTTACCGCCAAAACGCCTATTTTTTTTAGCCATTATTACCCCCCCCCATTTGGTTTTATTTTCCGCCATGTTGATAACGTTGGCATTTATACACGGTTTAATTCGTCCATTAATGCTCTACGTTGTGGATATTGTTTTCTAAACAATTCTATTAATTCATTGACTTTATCATTTCCTCCCATTTTTTTCATTCTGCGTAAATACCTGCAAGCTGTTTGGTAATGGTTTCTTCCTATATAATTTTCAACATAAATTATAATTCTTTCACTATACAATTCAATCAGTTCAGATGAATAGTCTTTAGCTAAATACTGTTCATTCTGCTGGATATTCTCCATAGATAAATTTTGTTTGAGTATAAGAAATAGCCTATCCCACCATTCCTCTTTTATGTAAATCTTTCGAATTAACTTTGTGTAAGTCCACCTGTGTTTAGGGGTGATTTCTTTTATTATTTCTTCTAAAAATGGATGCCAATTTTTATCCTCAATATTACCTTTTAGGATTTGATAATAATCTTGTTCGGGATGAAAATTATCAATAAATAAAAATCTTGCATACTCAATTGTTTTAGATGTATCTTTTTCAGCTTGAGCAACTTTTAGCAACCAATTGTACCAATCTTTAACTAAGCCAGGTTTGTTTTTTTCATCACATTTAATTCCGTCCTTTGAAAGCTTTATTACTCTTTTAAAATTGTTATTCGCGAATGCTTCTTCTATCTCTTTGGTTCTTATTGATGAGTTTGAAATATGCTTATTAATGTAGTTTTCTACTTCTTTTTCATCTTTAAACTTTCTTAATAAATCCAGTTTAAAAGATTGAGCTTGTTCTCGTTCATACTCTCCGTTAATGGTGTCCAAACAACTAAGTATTATATCTGCATCACTTTCTTTTTCAATTAATTCACAAGCAATATGAAGCATACCTAAATGCCAATCCCAACCGTCAAATAGTTTTTGTTTAAAGGAGGAAATACAATACTCAAAAATTTCTTCACTCAGTGTTTTAGAAAGTTTCTCTTGCGTTAATTTTGAGAGCAGCTCCATCGCCGATTCTACAAAATAGCCTAAATCACCATTACTATCATCTCCAAATTGAAAGGCTTCCGTCATTTCTTCCAATAATGCGGTACTGATGAAAAACACATTTTCAAGATTATTATTTGCTAAGTACTTTTCAGCATTTTCTAAAAACGGTTCGGTGGTGTTTACCACATACTTCATATCCGACCAACCAATCCAGCCATCTCTTCCTGCTGCGGTTTGTAAAATAGAATGAATTTGTTTTTGATAAAACTCTTTAGATTGATTTTGACTTAAATGCCCAAAGGATGCTAAAAAATAGTTTCTGAATTTCTTATCTTTTTTACTGTTTTCCTGAACAAATTCAATCAATTCGTTATGTGAAATTGCTTTAAGCAATTCTTTTACTTGTTGTGAAACGGACTTTGTTTTCTTCTTTTTGGAAATAGTAAAATTGGGCACATTCAATTCCAATTCATCTTGTTGTAAATGAAAAATTACTGCAACTACGTGTTTACAAACTGGTCCCATATCATAAGGGCAATCGCAATTGTGCTCAGTTATTGTATTGTTGCTAATTTCTAATTGAACTGTGTACTCTTCCGTACCTGAAACAATAGCTTCATACTCTCCATTAGAAACTTCCGAAAAATCGGTTATTGCACCGCCTTTAAAATAAGACAGCCCTCTTTTAAGGATTCTTTCATCAATAAGTTGCTCAAATTCGTTTAATGGGATTTTCATATTTAAAAAGCATTAAACTTATCACCCGTAGCATGTTTCAAATTCCATTTTTTGGTGGTGTCTAAGGCTCGTTCAAGAACTATTAATTTTTGATCAGTATGGGTTTTGAAATGCGCAACCATATCATCTGAAATTGGAGCATCTAAGCAGATCAACGTTTTTTCATCATCTGTTGCTAAGAAAACTTCATCCTTTTTAAATTCTTTTTGCTTTGTTAAAGTGTAATTGAGCTTAAAACCATTATAGATTAGTAATTCGGTAATCAACTCATCTTTATTGAAATCTGAAATCAATTGTGCTTCCTTGTCTTTGATGTATTTTTTAAGTAATTCAATATTTTCTTCTTTCATATTACAGTAAATTTAACGATTACGAGCTTAACTTACTGTCCAGTCAAATATAGAAAGTACACAAATATAGCAAGTGCATTTCTACAAAAAATATACGCTCGCTTTCTGGCGAGGCATTGCAGGATAAGAACATTCGAACATTTGAAAAAGGAATTTAGAAATAAAAATATACTGATATTAAACCCAGTTGATTGAGTCATAAGTTTTTCATAAATTTCCTCCTACGCTAAAATTACGGCGGACAAGCCCTCATAATTCATAATTAACAATTCATAATTATTCTAATATCAATGAATACTTTACCTCCCTATGGAAAATAGAGACACATACTTAACCCTAAGTGGAAATTCTGAAGGATTCTATAAAGAAAAGGGAAGTAAGTTCCATGCATTTGCATATGTCATTTCTGATGAAGAAAGTGTAAAAAAAATATTGATTGATTTGAGAAAGAAATTCTACGATGCCCGACATCATTGCTATGCATATGTGACAGGAAATTATTCGGAAAAATACAGGGCCAATGATGATGGCGAACCCGGGCATTCTGCCGGAGATCCTATTTTGGGACAAATCCGATCCAACAACTTAACAAATACGCTAATCGTAGTAGTACGATATTTTGGCGGTACAAAACTTGGTATTAGCGGATTGATCAATGCCTATAAAACTGCGGCAGCAAATGCGATTGCTGCAAATACGCCCATGGAAAAATTGATTAAATCTGAATTGACCATAGCCTTTGAATACCCACAATTAAACCAGGTAATGAAATTAGTCAAAGACTTTGAGTTGGAAATTATTTCACAAAATATGGGCATTTCATGCAAAATGAAACTTGGTGTGAGGTTGAGTTTAGAAGATGAAGTGAAAGCCAGGTTGCTGGAAATGCATCAAATTTCTACTACTTTGCCTAAGTAAAAAAGCTTAGGTAAGGTAAAAAATTCCTGTAGTTATACTTATTACTAAAAAAGCAATCATTTTCCATGAATGTGCTTACTGTAATTTATAATAAACATCAGAGTTTTAAATTCAGTTCCTTGTTCAAATTATTTTTTCTATCGCTTGAATTAGATCACTTTTTTTGAATCCCATACTTGAATAAATGATTTTCCCATTTTTGTCTATAAGAAACAGTGATGGACCGGCATAAACACCAAAATTATCAGCTACTTCCCTAGCTAAATAAAGAATAGGGAACTCTACTTTTCTTTTTTCAACATATGCAGCTACGTGCTTTTTACTTTTGTTTTTAAACTCCAAGCCATATAACCTAAGGCCTTTTTTATAATAAAGTTTATGAATTTCATTTAAGTCTGGAATAGCCCGGATGCAGCCTCCACAGCCAGGAAACCAAAACTCTAATAGAACTAATTTCGAATTAATATTAGAAAATTGAACGGAGTCACCATCAAGGAGCGGCAATGTCCAATCACTTGCTGTCAATCCTTTGTAGTTATTTTCTTTAATGACTATCCGTATTTGTACCTAAATTCATTTTTATAACTTACGCTTACCACA
>CAZDRA010000117.1:0-13819 GCA_964507705.1 uncultured Roseivirgaceae bacterium
ATTAAGGAAAATGATAGTTTGCGCAATCGCATCATTTCTCGAAATAAGAAAGATGTTGCAAAGTTGTCATGGGATTTATCAGCTAAAAAAGCACTGGATTTATTTAATGAATTGCTGAAATAAACTGAATTAGTGATTAATTCACTCCGATAATTATTCCCTTTTAATCCAACAAAAAATAAAAACTTACTTTCCGAATTTTTCCAGTTGCTTGAGCAAAACGGAAAAATCCTTGGGATATGGAGCTTCTACTTTTATCGTATCTCCATCTAAAGATTGAAAAGAAATAGAGCGTGCATGGAGTGCTGTTCTACTAATTATTGGATTTTCTGTTCTTTCTTTGCTTTTATAATTCTTTTTAATATTTGAGAGGTATAAATACTCTCCACCATATAATGTGTCGGCAAGAATAGGATGGTTTTTATATTTGAGATGTATCCTGATTTGATGTCTCCTCCCGGTAATGGGCTTACAATCTACCAATGAATAATTATTATAATTTTTTAATGTCGTAAAATAAGTTCTGGATTCTTTCCCTGATTTTGAATCCCATTTCACAATTCCCTTACCTTTTACAATCAAAGGAAGATTAATCAATTCATTTTTAAATCCTGTACCTCCATGAACAATTGCATGGTAATATTTCTCTACTTTTCTATTTTGAAACTGTAAAGAAAGGTGCTTGTATCCTTCTGGATTTTTTGCCAAGACTAAAGCTCCGGAAGTATCTTTATCTAGCCGATGGCAAGTTTGCAAACTCAAACTCAAACTTTTGGCCATGGAAAGAATATTTATTTCTTTCACTTTGTCTTCTAAGGTTGAAACCCCCGAAGGCTTATTGATTACAAGATAATCTTCGTTTTCAAATAAAATATAATCCTTAATATCTAACTTTTTCATTGGTGAATTTCCACTTTAATAACTGCTTTTTATAAAGCAGCATGTGAGTATTTTACATTTATTAAAAATATACAAAATATTACATATATCAGCTAACCGACATTTCTGAAAAGAGATTAAAAATAATTAGCTACATATTTGTTGTGAACTAAATATGTCGACTATGTTATTTTTATTCACATCACTATTTCTTATTGCGTTGACTATCGCAATTGGCGTTGGGTACTCCGCATCTGTTTACATTGAAAAATTATTTAAGGAAAAATAAAAATTGATAGCTATTGCATTGAAAAAGCTATCTAATTTTATTTGGACCTATTCTTCCTGAGCCCAATTATAAGGCTGACCTTTTATTAGCGTAAAGCTAAATTCAGCACCTTCATTTTGTTTACTACGCACAAATATTTGTGTATGGTGCGCTTCGAGAATGTGCTTTACAATAGAAAGCCCAAGTCCTGTTCCTCCTTTTTCTCTTGATCTGCTCTTGTCAATTCGATAAAATCGTTCAAAAATTCTATTAATATGCTTTTCTGAAATTCCTATCCCATTATCTTTTATAGTTATTTCGATTTCCTTTTCATGCTCAGCTAAATTAGCATTTACCAAAGTATGTTCCTCTTTACAATATTTCATGGAGTTGGAAACCAAATTTGATATCACTTGAAATATTTTATGGCGATCTGCAAATACATAAATATCTTTTGGGCAATCTTTGGCAAATAGCAATTCTATATCCTTTTTTTCAGCCTTTCCTTCAAATTGATCATAAACTTCACTTATCAACACATTTATATTGAAGTTTTCCATTTCCATTTTAACCACCCCTGTTTCAACTTGAGAAATTGTGAGCAAATCCTGAACAATTCTATCTAGTCCATCAAGACTCTTTGCAGCTTTTTTAAGAAATCTATTCCTTACGTTTTTATCTTTTACAGCTCCATCGAGCAAAGTGTGGACAAAACCCTGGGCTGCAAATAAGGGTGTTTTCAACTCATGAGAAATATCGGCAATAAACTCCCGCCGAAAGTTTGCCGCTTTTTTTAGTTGGTCTATCTCTCTTTGTTTGGTTTGAGCATAGGTAAGTATTTCTCGATTGATCTTGTTAAGTGGAGTATCCTTAACAGGCTGGATGTCTTCATCAATAAAAGAAAAATCTTCATCTTTCAGCTTATTTATTCGCTCATTTATTTTTTCTATTTGACCAAATATAAATACATCGACAGTAAAATATGTAAGAATATACGTTGAAGAAAAAGACAATACAAATACCACAATAAGGCCACCAACCGGAACGCCCTCTACGAGAGAAAGAAAAGAAGTGGTAATCACAGATATTGCCGTAGCAATAAGCAATGCGACATTTTTAGACCTGGAAAGCATAGAACAATTTAATTTTTTTCAAATTTATAGCCAACACCTTTAATTGTTTTAATATACCCCTCTCCTATTTTTTCTCTAACTTTTCGGATATGAACATCAACCGTTCTTGCCAAAACATAGACATCGGTTCCCCAAATATTTTGCAACAGATTTTCCCTGCTAAATACTTTATTAGGATTTTGAGCTAAAAAAAACAATAATTGAAATTCCTTCTTTGGCAGCGTAATTTTCTCATCGTTTACTAATATCGTATAGCTCGTCTTATCGATGGTGAGGTTACCAACAGATATCAAGCTACTATCCTTATTTTTCACTTCGCCTCTTCTGAACATGGCACTTATTCGGCTCATAAGTGCACGGGGCTTTATGGGCTTGGTTATATAATCATCAGCACCAATATCAAATGCTGCAACTTCAGAATATTCTTCGGAACGGGCTGTTAAGAAGATTATGAATGTGTCATCCAACTCTGTAATTTCTCGCAACTGCCTACAAGTCTCTACTCCATCTTGATGCGGCATCATGATGTCCAATAGCACAAGATCGGGATAGAAATCCTTTGCCAGGGCTACTGCATCTATCCCGTTAGTTACAGTTTTAACATTGTATCCTTCTTTTTTTAAGTTGTACTTCAGCAATTCAAGTATGTCAACCTCGTCATCGACAACCAAAATTTTCTTGCTTTTGTCACTACTCATCGTATTGTTAGTTTTGCCTTTATGTTAAAAATTCGTTTGAAATAATATAAATGATCTGGTTAATTACCAAAACATTGTAAGTCATTTCACATCGTGAAATTAATAAGTAAGTTGACTAATATAAACATTCTCTCGATTCTTAATAATGTGTTAATTTACAAGTAATAATCATTTCATTCATAGTGGCCTACTTCGGTCAACAACATTTCACAATTCTTAAATATAACTTAATTAAAGCAATATATATATGATTATTTATGTAGATGATAATTCAGTTTCTTGCGATTACGCATACTATAATTTCTCAATATTCACATTCAAAATAATATAAAAAGGCTTAATTTTGAGCACAATACAATTTCTTATAAAATTAGATTTTCAATGGATAGAGAAGGTATATTGGACACAATCGAAGAGGCAATTGATGATATTAAGAAAGGGAAAATAATTATCGTTGTTGATGATGAAGATCGCGAAAATGAAGGCGATTTTATTTGTGCCGCTGATATGGTCACGCCCGAAATAATAAATTTTATGGCGACAAATGGCAAGGGATTGATTTGCGCACCCTTGATTGAAAAAAGGTGCGAAGAACTTGATCTTGATCTTATGGTAGGGAAAAATACAGCTGCCTTTGAGACACCTTTTACAATTTCTGTCGATTTAATAGGGCATGGTTGTACGACCGGGATTTCTGCTGAAGATAGATCGAAAACTGTAAAAGCGCTAGTAGACCCGAATATCAATCCGGATGAACTTGGTAAGCCCGGCCATGTTTTTCCATTGAAAGCTAAACCGGGTGGCGTTCTAAGGAGAGCTGGACATACAGAGGCGGCAATTGATTTCGCTAGACTGGCAGGATATTATCCGGCTGGAGTTTTAGTAGAAATAATGAATGAGGATGGCACCATGGCAAGGGTGGATGATTTGCGCAAAGTGGCTGATAAATTCGACATGAAGCTCGTATCCATTAAAGATCTTATTGCTTATCGAATTGAAAAAGAATCGTTGATAGAAAAAGTTACCGATGTAGATATGCCTACTAATTATGGTAATTTCAAACTATCGGCATATAAACAAACTAACACCGGAGATGTACATATGGCTTTGATCAAGGGATCATGGAGTCCTGATGAACCTATTCTTGTTCGTGTTCATTCTTCGTGTGCAACAGGAGATATTTTCGGCTCAAATCGGTGCGATTGCGGACAACAGCTTCATGCTGCAATGGAAAAAGTAAATGAAGAAGGAAAAGGTATTGTACTTTATATGAACCAGGAAGGTCGGGGTATTGGATTAGTGAACAAGTTACGGGCATATAAGCTACAGGAAGATGGCTATGATACCGTAGAGGCCAATCACAAGCTTGGATTTAAAATGGATGATAGGGATTACGGAATAGGGGCTCAAATTTTAAGAGATTTGGGCGTCACAAAAATTAAACTGATCTCAAATAATCCAAAAAAACGAACAGGCCTCATCGGCTATGGTTTGGAAATCGTGGAAAGCATTTCCATTGAGGTGACACCAAATGAACACAATATCCGTTATCTAACTACAAAAAGAGATAAAATGGGACATGATATATTAAAACATCCCTAAA
The DNA here is from genome assembly GCA_964507705.1 of uncultured Roseivirgaceae bacterium. Classification (GTDB taxonomy): domain Bacteria; phylum Bacteroidota; class Bacteroidia; order Cytophagales; family Cyclobacteriaceae; genus JAAUQL01. The sequence continues at coordinate 4,582 of CAZDRA010000117.1, forward strand.
AAAATAGACCCTTATGAGACGAGGATTGTTTTTGTTTTTTATTCACACAAGTATATTCTGTTTTGGACAGGATTTTCCATCAGAGATGTGGCATGGTGGCAAAGTCGTGTTATTGAGTGAAGATACTATTGTTGGAAAAATAAAGTATGATTTTCAAAATAATATTGTTCAGGTTAATATAGGTAATTCAGTGCAGACCTTCAGTGCGAGAAAAATCCACTATTTCGAAATTTTTGATGAAACCATAGAAAGTTATAGGCATTTTTATGCATTGCCTTATCATGTCCAATCAAACTATCAGGTTCCACTAATCTTTGAAGTTTTGTATGAAGGAGAGCTTACCTTACTTTGTCGCGAGGAAATCGTAACAGAATCTGTACAACAATTAAATTCTTATCCATACTCCCCCTATGGAAATTTTGGGCCTTATGGGGGAAACCCATATAATCAATCCAGAAATAGACTTAATTATAAATATTACTTCCTTGATAAACGAAATGGAATTCGGAATTATAATATGAAGAAAAATGAGCTATTGTCATTTTTTAAAAAATACCAGCAACAAGTGAAAAAATACATGAAAAAGAACAATCTTAAGCATGATCGAATGCGCGACCTCGTTAGATTGACAGCTTATTACAATGCACTCATTGACGGATAATTATTTTCCCCGCTATCACCTATGAAAAAACTTCCATTAATTTTAGTGTCAAATGATGACGGTATTACCTCCAAAGGCATTAAGATACTTGTCGAGCTCATGCAAAATTTAGGGGAGGTTGTGGTAATTGCTCCAGATAGCCCACAATCAGGTATGGGTCATGCTATAACTGTAGGGAATACACTTAGATTGACGGAATCGAATATTTTTGATGGTGTAAAAGCATATCAATGTTCGGGGACTCCGGCTGATTGTGTGAAAATGGGGAAAGGATTTATCCTTAGCAGGAGAAAAATCAGTTTAGTGGTAAGTGGAATCAACCATGGCAGCAATACTGCTATTAGCGTAATTTATAGCGGTACAATGTCTGCGGCATTAGAAGGCGCTATTGAAGACATTCCCTCTATTGGATTTTCTTTGTACAATCATTCAATGAATGCTGATTTTGATCACGTCAAAGAACATATCTTAAAAATTACCAGTCAAGTTTTAAAAACCGGATTACCAAAAGGCGTTGCGCTAAACGTCAATTTCCCTACTAAACAAAATATTCCAATAAAAGGAATAAAAATATGTCGCCAAACACGGGCAAAATGGCAAGAAGAGTTTGATCGTAGAGAAGACCCCACCGGCGAGCAATATTTCTGGCTTACAGGCAGTTTTGTCAATCAAGATAAGGGGGAAGATAATGATGAATGGGCGATTGCAAATAACTACACTTCCGTTGTACCTGTCACTTTTGACTTGACAGCATACCATGCTATCGGTACTCTCAACAAAGAATGGGACATATAGCTGAAAAATCCAGGAGTTAATTATTGAGGTTAGGGTCTATTCATTTTTTTTAAACCCTCAATTTCCAAACCTGTACTTAACGTAAAAATTTAAGGCAGGTACTACATTATCAAATGTTCTTCCATATCCAGGGATGGAATAAATACGGGGTTCTTCTCTGTTTTCAAAATTGGCCAAAAATCGAAGTCTGAATTTCCAGCCAAATAATAATTTGCTCTTTGGTGATTCTTCTTCACGCTTGCCAATTTTTAGATACGTTTCTGTCCCCAAAATAATTTCTACCCATGAAGCGGTGATTCCTGTCGATCCAAAGCCTTCCTCAAAATCTTCCCAATATTCGCTATCAATAAGAAATCTCCCTTCATCTTCAAAAACACTCATCCCATAGCGAAGGCCAGCATAATAAAAACTTTTCGGGTCATAGGCGGCATAGTAATCTACTCCCAATCTACCATATGATCCTTTTACTGTATAATAAAGTGCATTGTCATAAGCCTTCAATGGGTTTAATTCGGCATATCCAAATTCGGCAGCTAAAACTATTCGCTCATAGAATCTCAGATTTATGCCTGCCTCATACTTCGATTCAAATTTTGTCCATAAGGTTAAAAGTTTTCCATAATCCAGCACCAATTCCACACCCGACAACATCTTTTTGACTGCGAGCGTATCTGCTCCAACAATAGTATCTGAAACTATTATGCTTGTGGAATCACTCAAACTATCCAAATCTTCTATTAATTCAGCTTGATCGGAGGTGTTGGGGTTTGGGTCATTTTGAGCAATAACCGGAAAAGCAAAGGCGCCAATTATAAAAATGATTGGGATAAACTTAATAATATATATGTATCGTTGTTCGATCATTGCTGCATTCCAAGTTGTAACACTTAACTTTTATACTATCAAAGGTATTAATATCTGTATTTATACCAACATCAGACAGCCGCATACGCACACCATCAAAAGTCTGGTCAATTTTTCTTTGATACATCAGTTGTAAAGTGTCAGTAAATCCGTGGTAGGTAAAATAATATGTAGAGGTGTCGCGATGCATATCCACTGGGATAGAAAATTCTCGAATTACAGTATCCTGAAAAAGATTTGTCATAGTAGCGCCAGATGCGTCAATAAAATCCATCCTTGTTTTTCCCGACCTAAAGAATGATAGCTCATCTTCCAGAAGAACAACTTCTTCTTTGACAATTTCCAGTTTGTTTTCAAGAACTTCTCTTTCAATTGCCGTTAACTGTCCCTTAAGTAGGCTATCGATACTTGCTAACTCTCCATTAGCTAAATTAACCAAGCTATCGGTTTGTGCTTTTTTCCAAATAGATTCAAATTTTATTTTTATTTTGGGATTCAAATTGCAACCGATACAAGCTTCTTCCTCGTTGCATGCAATCATCAATACAATAAATAATACAGGTATAAATTTTACAATTTTCTTCATATCCAATGCTTCAAAGATACTACCAATCGAGAAATTAGAAAAATTAAATGCAGCATCAACACAAATAACGAAAGGAATCTTTACTTCTTATGAAGGTTGAAAGTTCGGCTATGATGAATGGATATTAGAAAGCACTATCCCTTTCGTATGATCAGAATCCTACCTTAGGCAAGCACATCTATTATTAAATTTACTATTCGTGCCGGCTTTCCAATATCACTAAAGTATCGAATTGCAGTGACAGTTGAAAATAGCTCGAAAGTGCTTTCACTATATATTTTGTTAAATCAGTTTTGATCTATTATTTTATACACTTCATCGCCATTCAAGCTGTAATCCATCAGTTTGAGGTTTACAGAACTATTGTAGGCAGCTTCAAGCAACCATTTTAAGCTTGTGAGTTCTGAATTTACGTTTTGATCCTCCCATAAATCCTTATTGAACAGTAATGTGACTGTATAGCTGTTTGAGTATGTTTCAAGCCTTGCTGTTCCAGGATATTTCTCATCAAAAAACTGAACCGCAAATAGTTGGCTTGAGAGATTTCCTATGTCTTTGGCCGAGCTTGTTTCGTTGTGATAAATTACATTTCCTCCTTTAAATTCCATTTTTTTTCCTGGAAAGTCTGGTTCAAACATTGCTATAATTATCGCAACGGCAAGAAAAAGTATAGTCCCGAAAACAGTAATACCAGCAACATTCCAGTTTGATTCAATTGCGCCTTTAGACTTCAATTCCTTTTTTGCTAAATGAGCAAAAAGTACATGGTATATTGCTAGAATAAGTAGACCCCAAATGGCAGGGAACAATTGATTGGGTATTTTGTCGATTATGTTTTCAGGTGTCCTTATCAAAGCAAATACTAGTCCTACAGATAATATAAGTGTGGTGGCGAGTGTTACATATGCTTCTTTCTCTTTCCCTAGTCTGATAAGGTTTTTATAGATCAGAATCCCTGCAGGTAGTGGGCCTCCTAAAAATGCTGATGCGCTAACTTGTTTTTCTGTATATAGTTTCTTTCCTGTATATTCTTCAACTAATACTTCAGAACTCTCCTTATCGATCCTATTCTTGTCTTTAATATATTGTTCGGCTTGGAATGCAATATTAGCATTATCGGAAGAGGGGTTTCTTTCTTCCAATATCCATTTTGCCGCAAGTTTAGCATCATCCACATGCGAATCACTTTCTAAGATTGCTTGGAGTTCACTCGTAGACTTGTCTTTAAATTTCTCCGAAAAAACGTTTCTATTCTCCAATATTGCAGTTAATTGATGCCAATAAATTTATAATTTTAATAAAAATTAAATCCTCATCATGCTAAATCTTTTCAGAATGTATTTAGCATCATCTATTTTTTCATTTAATGATTTATTCCCATCAATCCAGTAGATTTTTGTGCCTTGTTTTTCCATTTTTCTAAACCAGGTCATCTGTCGTTTAGCAAATTGATGGATGGCAATTTCCAATTTTTTCACCATCTCTTCTTTAGATAATTTTCCATTTATAAAAAGGGTGATATACTTGTATTCAAGTCCATAAAAAATCAAATCTTCGGGACTTATTTTTTTTAGTAATTGTTCGACTTCCTCAATCAAACCAGCGTCTATGCGCGCTTTTAGTCTTTCAGTTATTCGCCCTCTCCTACTGTGCCTGTCGTACTTTATTCCAAAAACCAACTGGTTGATTGCTGGGTAATCGGTATCAATTTCGTCATGGCTTTGATAGTACTTAGCAATTTCAATTGCCCTGATTATTCGTTTTTTGTGTTTTTGATCTGTTGTATTATGCTGCTCCGGTTTCAAATCCTTCAAAATTTCAATAAGATCAGAAATATCCATTTTCTCCAGCTCTTCTCTTAATTCTTCATCTACTGGGACATTGATCAGTTTATATCCTTTAGATACGGCCTCGATGTACATACCCGTACCACCTACCAATAGTGGCATTTTGTTGCTGGACTTGATAGCATTAAATGCGGTTAGAAAATCTTGCTGAAATTCAAAGACATTGTACTTATAGCCCGGATCTCTAATATCTATTAGGTGATGCGCAATTTTATGGCCATCAATAATATAATCTTGGTAGTCTTTTCCTGTTCCAAGATTCATTTCGCGATAGACCTGCCTTGAGTCTGCGCTAATTATTTCACCATTGAGCAATTGTGCAAGATGAGCTGCAAAGGATGTTTTCCCACTTGCTGTTGAACCCGTAACTGTTATTAGATTGATACTATTCATATTATTCTCAGAATATATAATGTTGAATTTAACTTCCTAAAGTCATAGAAACTTTAAGCATCTTGAAGTAAAGTAAAATTTTAACGAGCTTAAAACATAAGCTAACTTTTTGATTCCGCCCGACAATTAGAAATAAAAATACGGTAATTTAAAGAGGCAACACAGATGTTTGGGTAGATTATTCAATAGATCAAAAGAAAGAAGATATGAGTTTTCCAGGCAGGCCCGCTAATCATGTGTTGTGGAACAATTTATTGCCTTGTTTATCGCTGGCAATAGTTCTGATATGATTTTGTTACAAAAAAAGTAATTAAAATCGTAAAATCATTCTTCATTAATATTTCCTGCTAAAATAAAAAAACGGGCCTTATTTTTCCAGCTTTGTTTTATATCGAAGATGAACTACGTTTGCTAAAACTGCTACAAAGATATTTATTAATTCTACTTACCTCAATCCAATATGAGCACATTTAAAAGAAGAGATTTTATCAAAAATTCTGTTTTTGCCGGAGTCGGCGCATCAGTACTTGGCAATTCATACCAAACCAATGCTCAGGAATCATCTGAAAGCTTCATCAAACCAAATAGCTCATCAAAAAAAATTATCGTTGGAGGTGGTGGAATTGCTGGACTTTGTACTGGATATGAACTCATGAAAAAAGGTCATGAGGTAGTAGTTCTCGAAGCTTCAGGTCGTCATGGCGGACATGTTTATACTGCCAGAGATGGTTTGTCGGATGGACTTTATGGAGATTATGGTATGGAGCATTTCACCAAGCCCGGTTATGATCGATATTGGGCATATCTCAAAGAATTTAATGTTACTGCCCTTCCATATCCAAGGCGAAAAAATGTACTTCTCAGAATTGATAATAAGTACTATACTGAAAAGATGCTTCACGACCCAGTAGTACTTAAAAAATTAGGGTTTAATAGTAAGGAAATAAAATATCTTTCAGCCCACCGTTGGCAAGAGCTGGTTTTATTATATTTAAATCCTTACCTGGACAAATTTACTGATGAGTATCAGCCGTTTGGAGTTGGCTATGATGATTGGGACAAATTCCCCATTTCTGGGATATCTATAAAAAAAATGGTGCATCAGACGCAGCTCTTGATCGTCTGGGAGGGAACAATACATCTGCTTTATTTGTACTCTGGTACTATGCCATTCTCAAACTCAGGGGCGTGCCAATATCTCCTCCTGAGCTATATAGACTAAAAGGTGGCAATCAGACCTTGCCGAATACTTTTGCTAAAAAACTTGACTCTCGTGTTTGGTTAAATTGTAAGATTACATTAATAAAGCAAAGTGATTCCGGCGTTTCCATAACTTATCAACAGCAAGGCAATGAAACCACTATAGATGCAGATTATTATGTAAATTGTATTCCATTACCAACCTTAAGTCGTATTCCAATTGAACCTCCTTTACCAGCAGAACGGCAATATATAAATGAGAATATTGCTTTTGATTCTTACCAGCGTTTTGTCTTTCAAGCCAGTTCGAAGTTTTGGGAGGAAGACGGTTATAGCAACATAAATATGGATTTGAACCATCCCGACCTGTGGAATGTTTGGCAGTCGGCAGAAGAAGTAGATACTCATCGGGTGATTATATTGGGAACCGGTCCCGGTGGTGTTTCACCTCAGCGGGCCTTGGCTGCATTTAGAGAAGCATATCCTGGAAAAAAAGATACTATTGAGCAAGCAATAAGTCGTGACTGGACTAAACAGAAGTATTCTCCGAACTGCGAAAGACTACCATTTCCTATTGGTGAATTGAGTAAATTTTGGCCACATCTTATGGAACCGGTTGGACGCATTTACTTTTCTAGGGCATATGCAGACAACCTCAATTGGGGAACTGAAGCTGCCACACGTTCAGGAAATAGAGTAGCAGAAGCAATCGACAAAGCATGATCAATTTATGATCAGGAATAAACAAATTCATTATTTCCAGCTATTGGGAATTTATTTATTATCTATAATAAATTCAAGTTCTATGGCTCAAAGTGAAACTGAAAACAATGCACCGGTAGTTGAGATCGTAAAACCCATAACGAATAAACATGTTAAATGGAACACCCTGATTCCATATTCCATTGAAATCAAAGATGTTGAGGACGGCTATTCAGCCTATGACGAAATAGCAAACCAGGAAGTCATCATGCTTACCAAATATTTGGAAGACTCTACGATGATGAATGGATATTTAGAACATATTGGTGATGATCTAAAACCTTTGTTTGCAATGAGCAAATCTACATGTTTGACCTGTCATGCAGCTACCACTAAATTAATTGGCCCCTCTTTTGATTTGATCGCCAAACGTTATCATGGCAAGAAAAGCACAAGAGCATATCTGATTGATAAAGTAATAAAAGGAGGCAATGGTAACTGGGGAGATGTGATAATGCCAACAAATCCTAATTTGAGTAATCAAGAAATAGGTGTACTCATTGACTGGATTCTTAAACAAGCCGACAATCCAACTCAATTTAACATTGGCATTACGGGAGCAATTCGCACGACAAATATGACATCAAACCCAGGAAAGTCAATCTGTGTATTAACAGCAGCATATCAGGACCATGGGTTTTCAGATATTCCTAATAGCAAAAAACATGCAACACATAGTATAAAATTGCTATTGAGGTAATTTTTTAAACTGTCAAATACAATCTGATTACATAAAACATTAACTGCGAAAAGAATAGGTGAAGTAACAGCCAACTATTGAAAAAAATATGAGAGAACAAGAATATTTCAAACGAGGCAATCCTCGGGGTATTAAACCCTTATAAGAGTAAAAAATTTTCATAATTTTTTGGAGAAATTACCTCAGCGATTGCAGTTGGATAAGCATTTGTAAATGTTTTGGGAAATCTCGCTTTTGCTTTTTCGTTCCATTTAAATTCAAAAGCAGATAAAGTATTGTTGTCCTCTTCCACTAAATCAATTTCTTGCTGTTGCGTAGTTCTCCAAAAATGTGGTTTTGAAAGATCGTTTTCATAATGCATTTTTTTAACCCTTTCCGAAATTAAGTAGTTTTTCCATAACGCTCCGGTGTCGGTCCTTTTTTGAATTGGGCTGTAATTTCCTACGACTGCATTTCTAATTCCACAATCGTAAAAATATATTTTCTTGCTTTTTTTAAGCTCATTCCTCACATTTTTGCCAAACGAAGGAAGAGTAAAAATCACAAAAGTCTGCTCGAATAATTGAACATATTTATCTATCGTACCCTTGTCAGCTCCAACCAACTGCGATATTTCATTATACGATACTTCATTGCCAATTTGTAGTGCTAATGCCTTGAGGATTTTTTCTAATAATTTCGGGCGTTTAATGCTGTCGAGCATCATTAAATCTTTGTAAAGATAACTGTCGGCAATTAAGCTGAGTAACTCTCTACTGTCATTCGGGTGTGTGATTATCTCTGGGTATGAGCCGTAAATTAAACGCTGCTCCAATTGCCGCTTCTCCTCTAAAAGACCATGATGCGTTGCCATCTCCTGAAAAGAAAGAGGAAATAATTTGAACTCAAACTTTCTTCCTGTCAATGGCTCATTCATTTTATTTGCCATCTCGAAAGAAGAAGAACCTGTGGCAATTACCTGCACCTCTCTGAGTTTATCAGTGATCAGTTTTAATGTTAAACCAATATTGGGAATTCGCTGTGCTTCATCGATAAAAAATATGCTGTTGCTGCCAATATAGTTTTTAAGTTGAGTTGATGTAATATTAGATAAAAGTTCTCTAATATCGGGTTCATCTCCGCTGATGTGCAAAACAGACTCGTTTCTATTTGTAGTTAAATATTCTAACAGCGTAGTTTTACCCACCTGACGAGCCCCAAAAAGCAATATTGCTTTCCCTTTAAAAAGTTTTCTTTCAATATTTTGAATGGTAATCCTCGAAATCATATTGGTAAATATATAATATATTTCGATTGTAATCTCTAATTATTATAATATATTTCGATTGCAATCGCAAATTATTATATTTCTCTTCGATTTTGTTTCGATCTATAACATACCAGCACCCTCGTGTATATTTGCAAGATGAGTTCGAAAGGAAGATCAAAGT
>CAZDRA010000118.1:0-13816 GCA_964507705.1 uncultured Roseivirgaceae bacterium
GGGGAGATAAACCTCATTGGGCTTATGACAAACCGGAGTTCATGATCCTTGAAACAGACCGTAATGCCATAGAGTGGACGCCGAATACAATTAAATCTAAAGTAAGCTTCAATGGACAGACCGCCCACATACAACTGATTTCTGAAACGCCCAATTTGAAAGAATACCAAATGAAAGAATTACCTTCGGGAGACTGGCGAAAAGTAGAAAAGAGTATTGATGTAAATTTAACTGATGAAACCCATGAATTTGTTTTTCGAACCGTAAATCTCGCCAACGTTTTTGGCCCAGAGCATCTTGTGAAAATTCAAGTTGAGTAATTTATTATTTTATAAATAACATACAACCCATGAAAATGAACTGGGGCTTTCAGAATTCAAATATAAAAGGACAGGCAATATTGGTAGCATTAATGTTATTTATACTTGTGGTCGTCTGTCTCCCATTTTCCGAAGCATCTGGAAGGGATGAAGGTGATGAGATATATCCAAACAATACAGATAAAATCAACCAATCGAGTGTTGAAAAAACTCAGGTCACTACACAAAATAAGCAAGAAGTATTTGAATGGGAGTATGCCAAACCTGAGCGTGTCGGAATTTCATCTGAAAAGATTGACAACCTGATTGAACTTCATAAAAAGAAGAAAACAAAAAAGCTGCTGATTATAAAGGATGATAAAATAATCTGTGAATGGTATGCCCCAGGCTCTGAAGATTCTGTCAACCGACATTATACTGCCTCCCTGGCCAAAGTGCTTGTAGGGGGCATGTCACTTTTGGTTGCACTCAATGACCAGTTGATTTACCCGGATGCTCCGGCGTGTAATTATATTCCCCAATGGAAACAGGATGGTAGAAAATCAAAGATCACGATCCGACATCTGGCAACACATACTTCAGGTTTGGAAAATGCTGAGGTATCCCTGGAAGAACAGAAAACAATGCAAGAAAAAGGGCTCAATCACCATATGGATTTAGCAGGCTGGAAAGGACAATTCTGGAGGCAAGACCCTGATCCGTTTTCAGTATCCAGGGACTGCGCAAAAGTAATATTTACCCCAGGCAGCCGATACGATTATAGCAATCCCGGTATCGGGATGTTAACGTATGCTGTTACCTCAGCGATTAAAGGCACAAAATACAAGAATATTAGGCAGCTTTTGAAAGAGAGGGTATATATGCCAATTGGATTAAACGACAGTGATTGGAATATTGGTTATGGTAAAACATTTGAATTAGATGGGTTGAGCTTAGTTCCAAGCTGGGGAGGTGGTGGTTTTACTGCTCATGGAGTTGCAAGAATTGGAAAGCTAATGCTGCAAAAAGGGAATTGGCAATCCAAACAACTCATAGATTCTACATGGGTAGAGAGGGTGATCAGATACCAGGGGACAGCCTTAGCCTCAGATAATCCGGAAGTTTTTATTGGGAATCAGCAGATTCATAATCCGGTTCCGGCAACCACTTTAGGATGGTATTCCAACAACCTTGGAACCTGGAAGCATGTGCCAAGAGATGCTTTTGCAGGTGCGGGAGCTGGCAACCAGGTGCTTTTGGTGATCCCGAGCCTTCAGTTGATCATCGTTCGCAACGGAGGAAACCTCTTTGACGAATCTAAAGGAGAAGGATTTTGGTATGGGCTAGAGAAATATTTATTTAATCCTGTTATGGATGCTGTAGAGGCGTCCCCATACCCACAAAGCACCCTGATCAAAGATGTTGTCTTCGCTCCACAAAAAGATATCATCCGCATGGCTGAAGGAAGTGACAACTGGCCCGTGACATGGGCTGATGATGATATGCTTTACACCGCCTATGGTGATGGGTTTGGGTTTTCTCCGTTTACAGATATTAAACTGAGTCTTGGTTTAGCAAAAATCGAAGGTGATATTCCATCCATTAGAGGTACTAACATCCGCACCAATAGCGGTGAAAAGGTCGGACAGGGCGCACATGGCCCTAAAGCAAGCGGAATACTGATGGTTGACAATGTATTGTATATGTTGGTTCGCAATATGGACAATGCACAATTGGGATGGTCTTATGATCATGGAAAAAAATGGGAATGGGCTGACTGGAGTTTTAAGGAGGGTTTTGGGGCACCGGTTTTTTTAAATTACGGTAAGAACTATGCCAACGCCAGGGATGGATATGTCTATTTGTACTCACATGATGACGCAAGTGCCTATAAATCTTCCGATCATATGGTCATGGCAAGGGTTGAGAAAAGTAAAATCAAAGACTGGACTGAATATGAGTATTATGCAGGGTTTGATGAAGACGGTCAGCCTAAATGGACGGAGGATGTGCGGAAGAGAAAACCTGTATTCAGCAATCCTGGCAAATGTTATCGTTCGGGTATCAGCTATAATCAGGGACTTAAGCGGTACATCTGGTGCCAGATCATTGACAAACCTTCCTTGCAGAATTACAAGGGTCCAAGGTTCGAAGGAGGCCTGGGCATCTTTGAAGCACCCGAACCTTGGGGACCATGGTCCACAGTATATTATGACCTTAACTGGGATGTGGGGCCTGGAGAGACTGGTAGCATTCCCACAAAATGGATCAGTGATGATGGAAAAACAAGTTATTACATGTTTTCAGGGGATGATTTCATGTCAATAAGAAAGATGGAGTTTTTACTATTCTAATGGTTTAACTCAAATTGGAATGACTATTTATTATATATAATGAAGAATTACACAAAATATACAATTACAATTTTTGCCATTTTTTTACTGGGTTGCGAAAATAAAGAATATCATACCTCATTAATAAATAACCCCGTATTTAAACCAAATACAGTATTCAGATCTTTTGAAGATCTTAACTCACAAAAGTTTGAACACCTGAAAGAAAAGTATCAATTGGATACTGTCATTGATCAGCAGATGGATGAGCTTACACAGATTTTGAAATTGAGGCAATGGATCAATCGGGTTATTGAAATTGATGTGACTCCCGGAAAGAAATATAGTGGAGGTGGATACGCAGAAGGCATCCTTGACGCTGCACTTACCGGTGAAGGCTTTCATTGCGGTCATTTCATGATCGTTCAAAATGCCATATTAAATGCCTACGGGTATGTGACAAGGTGTATTGGCGCCGGACCGGGGATTTCCGGAATCATAGACAGTCACCACGGGATCAATGAAGTATGGCTGAACGGTTATAACAAGTGGTTTTTGTGTGACGCCAAGTACAATCATCATTTTGAAAAGAACGGTATCCCTCTATCTGCGCTGGAAATACGTGATGAGTATCTGAAAAATGAAGCTGCCGATATAGTTATGGTCAAGGGGTTAAAGCGTATTCCGACAAAATTTGATGATGTTCTGGGGAGAAGTAAGGAAAGTTTCGCACGTACATATTCCTGGGTAGAATGGGATGCCAACAATAATAGATTTACTGTTTGGCCGAAATTCGAAACGCTACTTGTCATGTACGAAGACACTTATTTCAAAAATCACAAATGGCTGTGGGACGATAAACCTCACTGGGTTTATGACAAACCTGAATTCTTGATTCTAAATCCTAATCGGGATGCTATAGAATGGACGCCAAATACCATAGATTCTAAAATAAGGATTGATGGTCATGTTGCTCATATCAAATTGACATCCGACACGCCTAACTTAAAGGAATATCAAATGAAAGAAATGCCTTCAAATGATTGGCAAAAAGTAGATAATAATTTTAAAGTTGATTTGACAGATGAATCTAATGAGTTTGTATTTAGAACTGTTAATTTGGCCAGTGTAGTGGGTCCTGAATATAAAGTTATAATTCAAGCAGAATAAACCATAATTTAAACTTGCATGCTGTTATGTTTCTAATAAAGCAAATGCCATACATACTTTTACTAACTATTATCTTTGGCTACCAACAGCCTAAAGAGGAAACATCGACTATCTCGGTTATGGTACTTGATGAAAATAACAAGCCTACGGCCGTCCGGGTTCGGTTCACAGATATGGAAGGCCTCTATATTGCACCAGTTGGTCATCGGGTTGATTTCCCTGTTTCTAGTACTGATGCTCAGGAAAGTGTAGAACAAGGAGCCATCCTGGATGGGGAGAGAAGATTTGCTTATATCGATGGACAATTTGAAATCAATTTGCCTTCAGGGTTGGTTCGTGTAGAGGTGGTGAAAGGGTTTAGTTACAAAATATATGACGACACATTGTCGGTTTCAAAAGCCAATGGAAATATGGTTATCCAGCTGGAAAGATTTTTCAAAATGCCAGAAGATAATTGGTATAGTGGGGATGTACATGTCCATTTTATAGACCCAAAAACAGCTTTATTGGAAATGAAGGCAGAAGATGTGAATGTGTGCAACATTTTGATCTCAGATTTCACTATAGATCATGAAAAATTTCGTGGAGAAATCGAACCCTTGTCCGAGCCGGAACACATCGTTTACATGGGGCAGGAATACCGCGAAAACCGATTGGGGCATGTCAACTTGCTAAATATTAAAGAAAGGCTGGTTGAACCTTCAAAAACCATGCGTAAGCACCAATATCCCTTGAACATGCACGCGATTGAAGAGGCTCGTGAGAACCATGGCCATGCCTCGTGGGCTCATTTCGCTGCATGGCCCGGACTGGAAGGACCTTTGGCTCTTGTACTCAAAAAAATAGATGCCATTGAGTTGCTTTGTACTATCGACCCTTTTCACGAACCGATTTTTGTTTCAGATGTGGTTCCGGAAGTAAGGATGAACTCGGGCTTAAGGTTGTGGTATCGGCTTTTGAATTGCGGGCTTAAAATACCCATAACCGCCGGAACGGACAAGATGAACAACCAGGTAAATGTAGGGGCCAACCGCGTATTTGCACAAGTTGAAGGTGAATTTAATTATGACAACTGGACAAATGCCCTAACCGATGGAAAAACTTTTGTCAGTAATTCGCCATTCATATCTTTCAAAGTCGAAGACCAGGGACCTGGAAGTCACTTTGACGCTTCGAATGGTAGAATTTTTAAAATTACAGCGGAAGCGTGGAGCCAGTTGCCGATAGACCGCCTGGAGATCATTGCAAATGGGGAGTTGCTGGCAGAAAAGCCAATTGCTCTCGGAGAAACATATGCTAAGATCGAGATTAATTATAGCTCAAATAAAAGTGTATGGATTGCAGCGAGGGCCTATCAATTTAGTCGGGTTGATACCAGGAAGGGGCTAAGTCTTTCTCAGCGCAGGGACCAAGGTGGAGGGCCTACTCTTTTCAATAGGTATTTCGGGACCCTCCGGCCAGAGGTAGTCTTTGCGCATACTAGCCCAATCTATCTTTCAGTCGATGACCAACCCATAAAGTCAGCAGAGGATGCAGCTTATTTTGTGGGTTATCTTGATAATTCGATCAGGTGGCTGGAGGATTCTGGAAGTTTTCCCTCAGAAACAGCAAAACAGGAAGTACTTGATGCTTTTCAAGAGGGGAGACAGGCTTTTGTTGATTTGGGACAATGATTTCACCCCATTCACAACACAAGACGTCATTGGGAAATTTGTATAAAGTTGAAAACAACATTAAAATTGATTTAATAGAAAATATAATAAAACAGGCCATGGTTTCTAAAAATTCATGTAAGAAGGAAGGCACAGATGGTGGAAGGGATATCTCTTTTGGTGGTACTCAATGACCGATTTATTTTTCCAGATGTCCCGGCAATTATAGGAAGCAGGACAAGTGGAAATCAAAGATCACGGTCCGCTATCATGCAATGCATATCTCTATGTTTAGATTAGTAATGCATATCTATAAAATAATCATTATGAATAAAATAAATAAGCGTAAACCGGATATTAAAAGAGCATATTGTTACATACCTACGCTTTTCATTTATTCAACGCTTGTTCTCTTTGTGAGCTTAATCGGATGTACAGAAAAAAAAACTAATTCCATTCTCACGAAAACATCTTCAACATCAGAGAAAATCTATTTTTATACAGATCCTAATAAGAAAAGTGAAGATCCCGAGGAAATCCTCACCTATGGCCTTTTTATTAACGCACCATGGGAAAAAGGAGGTTTCTTATTCCTAAATTTTCCGGAGCACCTAGAGTACAATCCGGTAGGAAATACAATTCTACGGCACTACGATACTATTCCCAATCCATGGATCATTTCACCGGATGGGAAACAAGCATCATTTAAAGTGGAAAGCCTGGCGCTAAAAGATGTTTATGTGGAATCATTTGCACGTGTGATGGATGATAAAGATTTTTCATTTGATGCTCAGGGAGTACACGTAGCTATGAGAATTATAAATCATGGGTCAGAAACCCTTCCTGTAATACGTCCTTTGATATGCAATCAGTTCAGGGACTTGACCGGGTTTCCGCAGAGCCATCATGATTTTCAAAACAATTTCATTGTTATCGAAGATCAGATCATCGCCCTGGCAGATTTGCCAACAAAAGATATGAAAACAACTTTCAAAGGCTGTGTAGCCAAAGGCAGTCCCCAAAGGGATACGCGTGCTGAAAAAAACGGAGGATTGATAGAAAAAGACATGGACCTGGCATTATCCATAGTCACCTCCATGGACAACGAACGAAAAGTAATTTTTTGGTGGACCCCTGGAAAAAGTATGATCGCCAATGCATTCATTCCTTGTATTCACGCAGATCCTTATTTCGACACTTTAAAACCTGGTGAAGAAGTCTATGCTGAAGGTTTAATTCTTTTTACAGAAGGAAATATTAATCCTATAGTGAAATATTTGAAAGGAAAGCAACTGATGAATGGTATAACCCTGGCAAAATGATCCTTCAATAAATAATGTACCATAAAATCATATCGATGAAAACGCAAATATTACTTTTTATCATCATCATTGAATGTATTTCTGTGGAGGTTTTTGCACAAAAAACAATCCATGCCAGGCCGATCGAAATAGATGATGTACTCATCAATCCAGGTATGGGCTTTACAACCTTTCAAATGTTTAATGGTGATAATCTGCCTGCCAATATGGATGTATTGACCAATCCAAGCATAGAAGACTATCAACACCCAAATGAAAATTTTGAAAACACAGGGCATCCGAATACATCCATTGCCTACTTCAGAATCCTTTGGCAATTCATCGAACCCAATGAAGGTGAATATAGATGGGATTATATTGATAAGCTTCTTGAAATTGCTCACCAGCGCAACCAAACCCTCCTGTTGAGAATCGCTCCATACAAGGGACAACCAGGAAATGATGTTCCCGACTGGTACAGGAGTTATGTTGGAGATAAAAGAGATTTTGCCCATCATAAATGGGTTGTTGATCCTGAAGACCCGCGGTACAGCCACTATTTTGGAAATATGATCAAGAACCTTGGAGTCCGTTATGACGGACACCCTGACTTGGAAAGCGTTGATCTGTCTATTGTAGGTTGGGCTGGAGAAGGTGGCGGTACAAAATTATTATCTGATGACACTATGAAAAAATTGGTGGACGCGTACATTGAATCATTTAGAAAAACCCCTCTTACGGCACTCATCCATGGGAAAAAAGCAATTGATTATATCACATTGAAGACCACTGTCGGCTGGAGGCAGGATTGCCTGGGAGACCTTGACTTTTGGGCTGATGAACAGGACGGGTGGACACATATGTATGATTACTATCCCCAAACGATCATTAATTACAACATGCAGAATGCCTGGAAAAAGGCGCCGGTCACTTTTGAAGTATGCGGCGATATGATGAGGTGGAAAAACAGGCAGGACTACAATGAACAAGACGTAAACTACATTATTGATCAATCATTAAAATGGCATATATCTTCATTCAATAATAAATCATCGAAAATACCAGAAGAATGGTGGCCGTTGGTGAATAAATGGCAGAAAAAAATGGGATACCGTTTTGTGTTAAGAAAATTTACCTATCCTGAAAAACTAAAGCCCGGAGAAAAGTTATCATTTACATCATGGTGGGAAAATAAGGGTGTCGCTCCAAGTTATAAAAAATATCCACTGGCGATCCGATTAAAAAATAAGCAAAACACGCAGGTTCTAATCACAGAAGCTGATATCAGGAATTGGCTTCCTGGAGACAATCTTTTTGATGATGCTGTATTTGTACCCATGGATATGCCAGCAGGTGAATATAATCTTCAAATAGGCATTATTGATCCGCTGACTAACATGGCAAAAATAAAACTGGCTATTGAAGGGAAAACACCTGACGGGTGGTATAACCTTGGCAAAATGATCATTCAATAAACAAATCACCATAATCCTATATCGATGAAAACACAAGCAATTATTTTTTCCTTAATCAGTTCCATTATATGTATCTCTACGGAGATTTTTGCACAAAAAACAATTTATGTCAGGCCAACTGAGATAGATGATGTATTGACCAATCCCGGCATTGGTTTCATGACTTTCCAACGATTTAATGGTGATGAACTGAATGAAGGCAATGGATGGACGGAAGGTCAGCCAATTGATTATCAGAATTTTGATGGCAATCTGGAAAACAAAGACCATCCGATGACTTCCATCGCCTATTTTAGAGTCTATTGGAAATTCATGGAACCGGAAATGCATGAGTATAATTGGGCGATGATCGACAAAGCCTTACAAATAGCTCATGAACGAAAACAAACCTTATTGCTTCGTATCGCTCCTTATGGCACCGGACCGGACAGGGATGTTCCAGATTGGTATCGTGCAATGGTTGGAGATAAAGATGAATGGTTACCAAAAGGAGAAGGCTGGAGGGTAGATGCTGAAGATTCGAGATATGCCAAATATTTTGGAGGATTGATATCAGAATTAGGAAAGCGTTATGACGGGCATCCGGACCTGGAGGCTGTTGACCTTTCTATCGTTGGCTTTTGGGGAGAAGGCAGAGGCTCGGCGATACTATCACAAAAGACCAGGGCGGCTCTTGTCAATCCCTACACAGATCATTTCAAGGAAACGCCACTTATTATGCTGATGACTGATGAAAAAACAAACAAATACATATTGTCTCAGACCAATGCAGGCTGGCGGGTCGATTGCATTGGTGATCTGGATTTTTGGGCCGAAGAACAAGATGGCTGGTCACACATGTACCGCTATTATCCTCAGGGGATTATTAACTATGGAATGAAAGATGCATGGAAAACTGCGCCTTTAAGTTTTGAAATTTGTTATACGCTGAAATATTGGATACAGGAAGCGGGGTACACAGCAAAAGATGTAGATTATATTATTGATGAAACTTTAAAATGGCATATATCATCGTTCAATGCCAAATCTTCTGGTGTGCCCCCAGAATGGCAACCACAAATAGACCGCTGGCTAAAGAAAATGGGATATCGTTTTGTGCTTCGCAGTTTTTCATTTCCTGAGTATGTCAAGCCCAATGAAAAGCTCACATTCAAATCGTGGTGGGAAAACAAAGGCGTAGCCCCATGTTATAAAAATTTCCTGTTGGCCATTCGACTGAAAAGCAAAGACAGAACAGAAGTAATGATTACTAAGGCAAATATTAAAACATGGCTTCCCGGTGATAACATGTATGATGATTCCATATTTATACCTCTTGATATGCCGGCCGGTGACTATGAGCTGCAAGTTGGTGTTGTTGATAGACAAACGCATGAACCGAAAATAAAACTAGCTATCGAAGGAAGGGATAATGAGGGTTGGTACACGATCGGTAATGTTGCTATTGAAAAATTAAAGCACCAAAATTAAAAATGAAACAGATTGATTTAAAATGATTTTAAAAAAATGCAGTCAAAAAGTATTTTAAAAACCTGTCTTTTAATAATTGTTTTTATCGTGTCATGCGAAAACAAAAATAATAGTTTAGAAAAAGGATTATTGGTCCATTATACTTTTAATGATGATGTAAAAAACTTAGTTGTTGGTAGTACAGGAACAACTTTTGTTAATGACATTAGCTTTAAGCCGGATAAATTTGAAAAAGAAAATAGTGCCTGTTATTTCAATGGGGTCAGTTCAATGATTTGGACAGATTTAAAAGATTTTCCTGAATACCGGAGCCCTATAACTATTTCATGGTGGTTTTTTCAAAAAATATCTCAAAATCTTAATCATGATATAGATGCAGCAAATTTAATAGTGTTGGTAGATACGGTACAAGGCAAAGGAATTCAATTTGGGTTAAGGGGCCCTGTCTATCAAACAAAAGGTTTTGATACATGGCTATGGGGAGGCAGAACACTATTGGAAGCCAATAATCCTGAAATAAATAAATGGCACCATTGTATTTATTCTTATGATGGTTTAATTCAAAGATTTTACATAGATGGAGAGGAAGTTGCCAAATCAAAGTATTCCCCCAAAGAAGGATGGCCTAAACAATTAATGTTCGGAAACTATCCTTCAGGAAATCAATACTTTAAAGGTATGATTGATGAAGTACGAATTTATAATCGGACTTTAAATATTGATGAAATAAATGCACTTCACAACCTTAAATTTTAGAAAAAAAATATTTGTCTAAAGAATATGAATACAAAAAAAACTGTCTTCCTGTTATCAACCTTTTTATTCTTGGCATTTGCTTGTCGCCAGACCAAGCAAGAAAGCGACAAAAATGACAACAATACCCATGAGGTAATTATACTGAGTGATTTTGAAAACAAGTCATCTCTCGAAATTTGGGATGGTTCGATTTCATTGTCGAATGAGTTTCCTGCCCATGGAAAAAACGGTATTAAACTGAGTGATGCTGATGGAGGGTCTCTTTGGATAGAGAGTAAAAAACTTCCGAAAGATTGGAGTGCTTATGAGTTGTTGAAATTCGATATCTACAACCCATCCGTCCAACTTTATTATGCTCAAATTCTAATCGTAGATGAATTGGCCTCGGATGAACAGGTAGCCCTAAAAGGACAAGCATACGACTGGAATAAGGTATTTCTGAACACAGGTTGGAACCATATTGAATTTAAGCTACAAACTGCCATGGTGACTGAAGGAGACCGCCCGCTGGCATTGGACAAAATCCGTAAATTCCGCCTCTCATTTGGGGCTGTGGGTCATCCGATTTATGTCGATAACCTGCGCTTGGTTTCCGGTGATGAAAGTAATGAAACTGCCTCTGAAGTGAACCCAGCAGACTGTCGCGTTGTCATTGAAAATCGGCATGTTTACCCTATGTTGGCCGGGCCTGTAGAAAAAATAAAGCGGAGTCCGGAAATCGTACAACTGAGAAAACAGGCGGACGCTGCCGTCAGCAAATTGGAGAAGGAAGTAGCGCTGGCCGAAATGCAAGGTTATCAGATGTTGTATCCGCGAATCCCTCTTATTACGGCAAACATAGGGATGGGAATAAGGAGTAAATTGGTATGGTTTCAAAATGAAGATGAGGAAACCAAGATATTAGAATATGTGATTGCTTCATGCGCTGCGGCAGTCAAAGAAATAGAAGTGCTACTCTCTGCCGGTATTACAGATATTGAGGTGCCCGCTCCGGAAAATGATTTAAAACCCCAAACATTTTTTGTACCTCCTTTGCCTACCGTCAGCAAATTGAAAATTGAGGATGGATTCTATAGAAATGAGTTGGGCGAGCCGGTTTATATTTTTTCTATGCTTCAAATAAATGAAGGGCCACTGATGGATTATTTTGCACCTTTTAACCACAGAACAGAAAGTTATACAGTAGGAGGAGGCTCCAGATATGATATTGAATCCTCCCCGGTTTATGAGGCGTTTCATAAATATGACAACACACATCGTATAGGTTGGGATGGCTGGTGTGGTCATCTGATCAAAGACCGTTGGGCAATGGGGGGTAAAAAAGAAGACGTGGTCATCTGCCTTGAAAGTCCTGATATCAGGAAGGCAGTTTTGGAATACATGAAGCTGCACCAAAAAGAATGGGCAAATGACCCAAAATTACTCTACAACATAATGGCTTATGAATTGCAATACATTTGCTACTGCGAGAGAAGCCAAAAGATGTTTCATGACTGGCTCAAATCAAAATACAGCAATATTTCCGCACTCAATCAAATATGGAATACCCAATACAAATCATTTGCAGTTATTGAAGCCCCTGCAACCTATGCCGGTCGGCCCGTTGACGATATAAATCGAGCGGCATGGTACGATTGGAGCAATTTCAATACCAGGCGTTTTACGGACTATATGAAATGGATAAAGACCGAAATGCGCAAATATGACAACGTTACACCAATTTGTGCCGGAGGAACCTCGTCAATGCTGCATTCATCCAACAGCATAACGGGCATAGACGAAGAGATGATCATCAACGAAGTAGATGATGTGATCTTAAATGAATCCCATAGTTCGCCCATTTTTTCCGACCTGTTGCTGAGTCTGAGCGAAAAACGAAAAGTAATGGTTGACCCAGAGATGGGTGGAGGAACACATGGTCTTTTACTTCAATTTCTCCATGGCAAGTCCGACATATCAAAGTGGTGGTGGGCGAGTGCCCCGAGTAGCGAGTATTTACAGATGAACGAATCATCGCTGCCACATAGTAAAACCATATCATTGGCAGCCATAGACGAAGTATTGAAGATAAGTCTCGACATCAGAAGACTGGGGAATGAAATCGCTGAATTTACAGCGTCAGAGCCAGAAATTGCTATTTTTTATTCTAAAACAAATATGTTGCAAATGCCGCCTAAAATGGTGAAGGCTGGAAAAACGCCTTACGTTGAAGCGGTTTATGATATTTGGGAAGGAGCTAGATGTCTTGGCGCAAGGGTTGGATTTGTGAGTGAAAATCAGATCAAAAAAGGGAAACTGGAAAAATTTAAACTCCTTCTTGTTCCGGCTGCAAAATATATGATCCCCGAGGTGACAGCAGCAATTATTAAATACATCAAAGACGGAGGGACAGCGCTGGTGATTCCTGAATCTTTTACTTTCGATCAGTATGCGAGAGACCATGACGCCACACCCAAATTGGGCATAGCTATAACCGGCGTCACCTACCCCGCAATTATTGGAGAGGGAGAAAAAGTGCAAAACTACGATCAGAGCTTTTCGCAGAAAATAATTTATGGAGATTCGCAAAAAAAGATAACTGCTTTGAACAAAGATATCTTTGAGGGTAGCACTGTGCTGCCCATTTTTTCATCAGAGGGAATCGCGCAATCAATTGACCCTGGCCCACATGAGGTACTCGCCACATTTGAAGATGGAAAACCTGCCATTATCCATGGGCAAATCGGAAATGGCAATCTTTATTATCTTGCTGTACCGTTAAAGGCCCATGATTACCACTTGCTGCTTTCGCCAATTGTTGAAAAAATAGATTTGAAACGTTCGGTTGTAGGAATTGCTAGCGATGGAGGTTTGGTTTACGGGGCAGAAGTTCGAGCTGTTGAGCGCAAATTGGATTACCTGGTATATGCCAGTAATTTGACTTCAGAAGCTATAGAATTTAACCTAAAAGGTTTGGGCGTATCTCTTGGGGAAATGACCAACTTGCGCAATTTGAAGGTTGCTGATACTCAGAAAATAATACTTGCACCTCATGAAGAAAAAATGTTTAAAATTGCTAAAATATCCTTTCCATAGATATATTGAGGCTGAAAATTAAACTGAAATTAAATTAGAGAACACTTAAATTATAAATAAAAAAATGAAAATCACTTCACAGTTTAGCATGCTCTTACTCCTTGTTATAGGATATAGTTGTAATTGCAAAAAAGATAAAACCGACAATGAAAATGTAGCGGAAGACTTTCCTGCTGCCTTAGTTCAATTTTCCGCATCTACCTCCAATCCGGTTTTCTCTGGTACAAATACCGAAACGTGGGATAAAGATTTGCGAGAACGAGGATACATATTATATGAAGATAA
>CAZDRA010000119.1:0-13508 GCA_964507705.1 uncultured Roseivirgaceae bacterium
TTGCATAAATCAATCCTTTTTGACTAAATTTAAAATTTGTCGGACGCCAGTAATTATTAATAAATATCCCCCTTTGGAAACCCCCTGGAATGTGGGTATGTTGATAACTCTACGAGTTACCAACATACCCACATTCTTAATAGTAATAATATTAGAATATTAATAGATTGTAAATCTAAAGGCGGTAGGCAGGTTGTTGATGACGTCAAAAAATATTAGTTAATTCCCAAGCTTGCCTCCAGTAGACAGACTTTTTCTGTTATCTGTCAGCGACCTGAAATAAATTTTCAAACAGCAGGCAGACCTCGCAACAAGTGCGAGGATTATGTCACTGCGTGGTCTCCCGTTTGGAGACCCCACGGCTCACACAGATTCCAAAAGAGACCCGGAGAGGGCGTTTGTTAGGATTTACTATTAGTAGGCACGAAGCGATCTTTAACATTTGAGTCCGGAGTAGAAATAGTCAGACTACTACGCTCGTGGTGTCGTGTGGGCTTAACAAATTGACATTGGTCGGACAAGCAGGCATCAAAAAACTGAGCACTTAAGATAGACACTTTATGAACAAGCTCTATTTAGTTATCCAAGCAATATTGTAATTACAATTATGAGTAATATGATATTTTTCTTGATGATTTTGCAAATTATAAGCTAAAGTCGTCTCCTTAAGACAATGGATTTTGCCTGCATGATACATCAAAGCATATTTTGCCTTTTTCTGAGGGGGAAAGTAGCATAACCAATGCTACGCAAATTGGTGACTGTTACCATGTCCAACTGTAATATTATAGATTCAAGTGAGCAGAAATATGGATTGTATTCAATTTGATAAATGAATTCATCGAATAGTTAAATGAAAAAGCCCTTGATATAATCAAGGGCTTTTTAAATAAGATTTGGATTAATTCATGTTAATTAGTTCCGCCATCCCACCAAACTCTTGTAGTATATTCATCAGGTTTGGTTCCTCCATCTACTCCTTCAAAGTTAACGGCCAATTCATCTATAGAATATTTAAGCCTTCTTGGAATGGTACCTCCAGTTTCATTGCCGGGATAATCGTGTGGGGTTAATTGTGGAAAACCTGTTCTTTTCCAGTTCGACCATCCTTCATACCAATTAAATAGGTGATTGACCCATACTTGCTCACCGATCATCTCTAATGCCGGCTTATACACACCATATTCGTACTGAGCTAAATAGGCACTTATTGCCGCATCATCTACAATGAATGATGCATCATATTTTAAATAGTCTTTCATATTGGCAGTTACCCCATTATCATAATGCTCTTTTGCTCCGCTTGCACCGCCAATGCCTCTTTCTGCTGCTTCAGCAAGTAAAAATTCTACTTCGGCATAAGTCATGAACGGATACGGTTCATCCAAATCCATTAGCAGGATGTTAAGCCTCGAATAGATGTTAATCAAAATAACTTCTCCTCCTGCTTCTTCTTCAAGCATCCCTCTGTCATAGCCATTTGGTAAACCTAATTGTTCCAACGGATTTTGGTTAAATGAAGTATAACTATTCGGAGTCCAATCATACATGCCGCCACTAAGAATCATTAACCTTGGGTCATCATCAGCTACATCATCAGGATCTGGTCCTTTTAGCCAATCTATCATTGTTCGGCTCAAATAATTACTCTCATCTCCATCACCCGGATAATAGGCCCTGATGATTCCATTTTGACTTGTGTTCTGACCGGGTCCCACAGCCATCGGAACGTAAGCATTGTCTTCGTTGCCGGTAAACGTTTTACCCATGGCTTCACCTGCCCATTGATTTGCCATAGCTGCATCTACGTTAGAAACGCGCATAGCTAACCTGAGCATAATTGAATAAGCAAATTTCCTCCATTTATCGACATCGCCATTATAAATAATATCTGACTGTGAAAACCCCTCATCTAGTGCAGAAGCGTCCAATGCCTCCGCAGCGCCTTTTAGTTCTAGAAAGATCCCTTCATAAATCGACTTTTGATCATCATATTTTGGGAAGAAAATTCCTTCTAATCCACGTGATGCCTCAGAATAAGGTACACTTCCATACATGTCAGTTAGTCTATGATAACTCCAGGCCATAAGAATTCGGGTTGCCTGCACTAAATTGTGGTAACGACCCTCGGCAAATCCACCTTCACTTGTTCGTCTGATAATTTCCTGAAAATTTTTCAATTGACCTCCATAAAAGTAGGTGAATGGAGCTGCATCTGTTTCAGTATTTTCAGTATATCTCGATCCCGGCCAACCGCCTATGGATGCCATAAATTGAGTAGCATAAGAGCCCATACCAATATTAGTTCTCCAGTCAACATTGCGGTTATATCCTGGAGCTCCACCTCCCGAGGCACTACCTAATTCAGCAGAGGTAAATAGGAAATTCAAATCAATTTCATTTAAAGACTGTGGGTCTTTATTTAAATCGTGCAGCGCATCTGTATCACAGCCGGCCATTGGCATCGCCATAATCAGTGCTCCTAATATTATTATTTTAGTATATTTCATATTTTTTACTGTTTTAAATTAAAATTCTACCCTTAAATTAAAGCCATAACTTCGCGTCTCTGGAAAACTAATGTTTTCTAAACCTTGAGAGTTACCATTTGTATAATTCGCCTCTGGGCTAATATTCTCTGTGTTTTTCCATAGATAAGCCAAATTACGTCCCACGAAAGAGAGACTGAGGCTTTGAATCTTATCTCCTATCAACGAACGTGGGAAAGAATAACCAAAGGTAAGTTGTCTCAATTTTCCATAAGATGCATCATAGGTAACAGACCTTGAAGCTCTTGAACCCACTGACCACCAATAGTTAGCAGCATCCTGCTGTGTAAGACTCCAGTCTTTTTGAGTATAAGTAGCATTTCCATCTCCGTCTGTACCAGATTGAAATACTCCGGAAAATTCTACCGGTGGATAACCCTCTCTACCTGCAAGTGTGGCTTTGGTTTTCCCATAGTTCAACAAATTTGCATTTGTACCGGAATGGATAACGCCACCTGATCTGAAGTCAATCAAGAAACTTAGATTAAAGCCCTTGAAAGTAAAATTATTGTTTATGCCCCCAGTGAAGTCAGCAACTCCATTTCCCAAAATAGCAAATTCACCTGCTCCTTGCACCAAACCCTCTTCAGTATAAATCTTTTGACCGTCATCAGTCAATTGTTGAACCCGAGCAGTTACCATGCCAAAGGGGTAGCCAACAATGTGCTTAATTCTGGAAGAACGCGTTCTTGACTGAGCTAATGATAATTCTTGCTGTCCTTCAATTAGCGAAACTACCTCATTATTATTTTGGGCAAAATTTAATGAAACATCCCAGTTAAAAGCCCCTTGTATAGGTGTTCCTGTCAATAATATTTCTACTCCATTATTGGTCATTTTACCGAGATTTTGAAGAGCGGAAGTAAATCCTGAAGTTCCTGAAATTGACGCACTCAATATATCATCTGTAGTTACCTGATTATAATATGCAAAATCAAGGCCTATCCTATTTTGAAGGAATCTGAGGTCAAATCCAATTTCATATTCATTTGAAGTTAAAGGAATAAGGTCCGAATTAGGAATTGTATTTCCACTTGCAAAGCCTGCCAAAGGTCGCCCCAAATGTGTATCTGCGTTAAGATTATAGGCAAGATTTGTCTGGTAAGGACCAATTGTTACGTTGCTAACCTGCGCCCATGTAGCTCTGGCTTTTCCAAAACTGAACCATGAGGGCAAGCTTTGAAAATTATCTGAAAACACCCAACTGGCACCGACAGATGGAAACAATGCGCTGTTATTTTCCGGATTAACTGTCGAGAACCAGTCATTACGAATTGTTGCAGTAAGAAATAAATAGCCATCCCATCCTAGTTCTGCAGAACCAAACAGCGAGTTAATTCCATTTTCAGAATAATCATAATTGTAGTTTCTTTGATTTGCATTATTTATGGCATGAAAGAAAGGCACGTTAAATCCATTGCCATCGGCACGAATTAGCTCATTACTCCTTTCCATTTTATTACCGCCAACAAATGCGTTTACATTTAATTTGCCGAATGTTTTATTATATCCTGCCATCCATTCCATGTTTACCTCCTGAACTCTTCTTTCTCCTTCAGAAATAGTCCCTTGCCTCCTATAACCTGTTCCTTGTGCAATAACAGCTGTCTCTCTTCGGGTGTACCAGTCTAAGCCAACTCTTCCCTGAACGTATATCGCATCGGTAATATCATACCTCAACCTCACAGATCCAACTATACGATCCTTGACATCTGAATTCACTTTCTGATATGTTGACCACCAGGGGTTTTGTGTCCATTTACTGGAAGAAAATGGCATTTCTTCACCGGGAAGTTTTCCAAATATTATTAAAGAGGCATCATCTTGATCTTGTGGAATAGCACCCAATTTATTAGGATCGCCTTTTAACCAGTCAAGGTTTACATTGTCAGGCATTCTGGCCAATGCAGCAAAGGCGTTTGAAGGAGTATCGGCAACTCCAGGTCTGTTTTTTACATCTTCACGAGAATAAAGAAGTTTAGCTCCCAAAGTTAATCTTTTACCAAATTTAGAATTGGCGGCAATTGAGATATTTGTCCTGTTATATCCTGCATTGGGGATAACACTGCTACTTCTCAAATCTGAAATTGAAACGCGAAAATTTTGATCCGCATTGCCACCGGCAAAAGCTATACTGTTTGTAATTGCCTGACCCGGTTGAAAAAAGCGATTCCAGTTATCACCGGCAGATTCATAGGGTCTTGATATTCCATCCCACATCACTACTGGTTGACCATCAAACCTTGTACCCCAAGAATCATTGCCCCACGAATAAGCTTGGGTTTGCGTAGTTGCCCTTGTTGACACGCCATTAACGAAATTTCCTGTTCCAAATTCAGTCTGAAGGTCGTTGAAATCTACAGCTTTTTCAACAGTGTAATTGGTTTGGAAAGAAACGCCTATTCCCTTTCTTTTAGATCCTTTCTTTGTAGTGATATTTATAACACCATTGGCTGCTCTTGAGCCGTAAAGCGCAGCAGCACTTGCTCCTTTAAGTACAGAAATGGATTCGATATCATCCGGGCTTATACTTGTCATGCCATCACCTTCATCAGATCCTCCCCACATCCCTGCTTGTCCAAATCCGGAGTTATCTATAGGCATACCATCGACAACATACAACGGTTGGTTATTTCCCTGGAGTGATGTATTGCCACGAATAATTACTCGAGTAGAGGCTCCCGGGCCTCCGCTGGTTTTAGTCACATTTACACCCGCAATTCTACCTGCTAACTGGTTTGTGATATTATTTTCACGTGCTTTGGTAAAATTTTCGCCATCAACTGTGGTTACAGAATACTGAAGTGCTTTTACATTTCTTTCGACACCAAGAGCAGTAACCACTATTTCAGAAAGTTGAGTGATATCAGGAGTCAAAGTAAAATCAATGATGGATTTGTTACCTACTAAAAATTCCTCTGTAAGAAATCCTACTGAACTGAAAACCAAGATTGAAGTTTCAGCTGGGACTTCAAGTGCATAATTACCTTCAACATCTGTTACAGTACCTATACTGGTTCCTTTTACAACTACATTAACACCCGGCAAGCCTTCTGGATCATCAGTACTTATAACTTTACCAGTTACAGAGATTCCCTGAATTACAACCTCGATCTTTTGTTTTTCGCCACGTTCAATCTTTTTTACAGTAATGTAATTATTGACTTGCTTAAATTTCAAATTTCCGAATTTCGATATTTTTAATAAAGCATCTGCAACAGTTGCATTATTCTTCTTGAAATTGATTTTTACATCATTCTCTATATCCGAAATATCAAATGAAAAGTGGAAATCAGTCTGAGACTCAATTTCCTGAAATACTTCAATTATTTTTGCATCATTTAAATTTAGGTTTAGATGCACATCATATACTCTTTTAATATTTTGAGCTTCACTAGTTTCTGCTATTAATAAGCTGAAAAATAGTGTTTGTAATAAAATGCCATAAGTTGCAAATGTGGTCATCACAATGATTAGCCTTAGTAATTTAATTTTCATAATTTTGTTACGTTTAAGTGAACATTCAAATTTCAGCAATAAAAATTCTTGCAGGAACTTTTACTGCTTCTGGATGTATGGCCGGTTTAATTTTATTGAACCGGCTTTTTTTACGATGAATCTAGGTAGTCCATAATTAATTTTTCATTTTAAGTGTTACTTTTTCATTATTAATTTTATATGTAAAATCTTGCGAATAACTGATATTCTCTAGTACGTTATTTAAGTAATCATTTTTGAACCATCCGGAATATCCCCATTTTTCGTCTTCAAATTTTCCTTCAAGAACAAACTCAACACCATACCATCTACTGAGTTTCTGTACTACTGTTTGGAAATTATCATTGTCAAATTGAAGAACACCATCCTTCCATCCAATTTGCTTTTCTACATCAATTTTTTCTTTAATTACTATTCCTTTGTCTTTTTGATAAAAAACTCCAAACCCAGGGCTTAAAACAAATTTGGGGTCTTCCTTTCGTTCGGTTTCCACTAAAACTTTTCCAGTTACAAGTGTAACTCGAATATCATTTTCAGAGCTATAACTTTTTATATTAAAAGAAGTACCCAAAGCTTTTGTAGAAATTGTTCCTGATTTAACAATAAATGGCTTATCAGGATTTTTTGACACCTCAAAAAACGCTTCTCCATCTAATTCAACCAATCTATCATTCTCACCAAATTTCTCTGGATATTTTAGCTTTGTATAAGAATTAAGCCAAACCATGCTACCATCAGGTAGAAACACTCGCAATCTCCCACTTTGAACTGTTTTTTCAATCTGATGAACATAGGTATCAACCTTGTTTATGGATGTTTGTTGAACTACGAACATGGCCATAATACCTACTATAAGAAAAAATACTATTGCTGCTGCAATTTTGTAAATATTGATGAATCTTATGGGCTTACGTTTTTGCTTAGAGAATAATGGGATTATTTTTTCTGAATTAATTTCATTACTAATTGTTTGAAATACTTGATCTCCATTTGCTTTCATGGAAAATTCACTCTCAGACCAAAAAGTTTCAACAAATTCTTTGTCAGCAACAAGTTCAGGTTTTTGAGCATATAATTTTTCTATCTCAATTCTCTCACTTCTATTAAGCCCTTCTGTTTTCGCCTTGGTTATCAATGCGAAATATCTTTGTTTATTCATTATTATTTTCAATGTTACGTTTCAATTTAATAACTCCAAAAAGTAAATATACCACCACTAGCAAATCGATTATTCAATTCTTAAAACTTAAAATTATAAATTACTTTAATAATCTACCAATCAAATAATTGGTTTTCAGTAGTTTAGGGCAACTACATGATATCAATAGTAATCGGTAAATATTTTTGAAAAGATTGTATGAGGAATTGACAGGAAATTGATTCTAGCTCAATTACTTTTAGTTTTTCTGAAGTTGGAAGAAAACGACAAATGCTTTAATGAAACTCTTAATTTCGATATGGCTTTTCCCATTTGGTTTTCAACCGTATTTACAGAAACGTCTAACAATTTTGACACTTCTTTATATTTAAAACCATCATGTTTTACCAGCTCAAACACTAATCTGCAACGTGGTGGCAGCTCATCCAAAGCTTTTAGTATCTCTTCCCGAATTTCTTCATTTATAAGCGAACTCTCAGGAGATCGAACATCTTTCAGAAGCTTAGAATGCGTCGCTTTAATTTCTTCAAATTGCAGTCTATGTGTATCCCTCAGATAACTAAGGCTTTTATTTTTTACCGCTCTAAAGACATAAGAATCAAAATTCTCTATTTTCTCAATTCGTAATCTATTGTTCCAAATCCCTATAAAAACACTAGAGATTACTTCATCAGCAGCAGATTTTGATTCAAGTAGATACCTGGAATAATTGATTAATTTAGGATAAAAAAAGTCGAAAAGATATCTGAAAGCGCGCTGATCGTCCTCCTTCGAGATTTTCAGAATCCACCTTTGAACATCCTTTCTATTCGACATTAATTAATTTTTATGAACATATATACCATCAAAATGGTAGTTCAGTTTTTTTGTAAAAATTAATTTATGATAGTTTATTCTATAAACAAAAGCAACCATCGAAATAAAACATACAAATATCGGTATGTGTCAATTTATTATTATAATAATTATGTTTTGCAACGGATTGGATTCGTATGATATTAATTTTATTATATTAGGGTATCAGAATTATTTCTTTCATTTTTTCTATAGAAAAATTTAGATTTAGAAAATTATAACCACTAAAATAAACTTTATGAAACCATTTAACAGAAGAAAATTTTTAGCTATCGGCGGAGCAAGTTTAGTATCTACCATTTCTCAGCCAATTCTTGCAAGTACACCAAATAAAAAGAATAAACCATCATCTCAGAAAGACATCACTATTCTGATGCAGGGAGATTCTATTACTGACGCCGGAAGAAATAAAGGTCGATATTATGCCAATGATGGAGGGGGTATGGGCAACGGTTACGTATTTCAGATTGTTTCAGAATTATTGGGTGAAAATCCAGATAATGGATATAGCTTTTATAATCGTGGAATTAGTGGAAATAATATAGTCCGGCTAACAAAACGCTGGAAAGATGACTGCATTCAACTTAAACCCGATGTGCTTAGTATCCTGATTGGCGTAAATGATTTTTGGCATACATTAAAAGGGAATTATAAAGGTACTGTAGAATCTTACGAAACAGGCTTCAGGAAATTGCTTGACCAAACCATGAAGGAACTGCCTGACGTAAAATTAATAATCGGAGAACCTTTTGCTATAAAAGGTGGTAGTGCAATCAATGAAAAGTGGTACCCTGAATTTCCGAAATATCAAAAAGCTGCGGCTAATATTGCCAAAGATTATAAAGCAAAATTCATTAACTATCAGCAAATTTTTGATGATGCACTCAAGTTAGCAACTGTTTCATACTGGTGTCCGGATGGCGTTCATCCATCTTTGGCAGGAGGTCATCTGATGAAAGAAGGATGGATAAAAGAATTTGAAAAGCTTTAGCCCGAATAATTCGGGAGATAATCATTGAAGCGTTTAAACTGCAGGTTTGCCTGCATCGAATATTGCACATGAATAATAGAGGTTAATATAAAACCAGCTCATGTTATTTGTGAAAAAGAATCAATATAATGTGTTTCCTTACATCAAACACACATTTATAGTCAATATCCTATTATCATACGGTAATTTTTGTTAATATTGTCTTAACATTAAGGTAATATACGAGAAGAATCATATGAAAACGCAATATCAAAAATTAAATAAGTACGGAATTAACACAATGGTTTTTGGCAAATCTAAAAAGAAAGATTACCTGATATTTTGGGTAATGATTGCCATGATTTTCATTTTAGGGATGATGTTATAATATTGAAAGCATCTTCAATTATATAAGAAAACAATTTTTACTTAGAATATAAAAGGGGAATTCAACAAATGAATTCCCCTTTTATATATCCCAAATTTTCTGATTAAGGTTCATGAAAACACGAAACAAGGCGTATTTTTTATCAAATGACGCTGAGGAAGGATAAAATTCTGGCACAACTCACACTTCACAAACTAACCGATCTATCTTCCTTCCAAATCTATTTTTGGTTCAACGTTAACCTCAAAGTTTACTGAATTAGCTATGAAGCAATATTCATGTGACTGATGGTGTAGTTCAATTGCAGCTTGCATTTTTTCTGCTTCCTTTATTTTTAAAACAGGTTTTAGTGTTGCCAAAGTAAAACGACCACTACCTCTTTCATCTTCCACCATTGTTCCTTCAGGATGATCTATATATTCAGTAACTGTAATATTTTGCTTACTGCATAGGTGCAAGTACATGAGCATATGACAAGAAGATAATGTTGATAGCAATAACTCTTCAGGATTATACCTTTCAGGATCGCCTTTTAAGGCCGGATCAGAAGATCCCAATATTACGTCACCGGTTTCTTTCTTAATTTCATGATACCTTTTGTAGGCCTTAGAAGATTCGGTACCCTTTCCCAGGTTTCCTGTCCACTTCATCTCAATCATATATTTGTGTTCTCTGCTCATAATACAAATTTATTAAACATTATTTTTGATGCAATATTACTGTCATCCGACTAAAGTTGAATTAGCCAAAAAACCTTTATTCCTGTTAAATGGATTCTTTTTTTAGAACACTTCTATTAACTTTAGGCTTCGCATCAACTTGCTCTTTTTCCTTGCGATTATGCTGCCAAAGCAAATTTATTATAAATAAGAAGGCATAATTTCCGTTGACTAAAAATAATACATTATTCGTAATTTCATAAAAAAAGACTGCCTCGTGAGAAGCAGCCTTTTAGTAATTTGATAATAATATTTAACAGTCTAAGCAGGAAAATCTAACTGCGCCTGTGCTGCAGCCAATCGAGCAATCGGCACTCGATATGGAGAACAACTTACGTAGTTCAATCCTGTTTTATGACAAAATACTACTGACCTTGGGTCTCCGCCATGCTCACCGCAAATACCGATTTTTAGATCAGGCTTCACACTTCTGCCGCGTTCAACTCCAATTTCTACCAGTTGTCCAACCCCAGACTGATCGAGTGTCTGAAAAGGATCATCAGTAAGAATCCCTTTATCATAATACTCTTTAAGGAAAGTCCCTGCATCATCACGGCTATATCCAAATGCCATTTGAGTAAGGTCATTTGTTCCAAAAGAGAAAAATTCTGCTTCTTCAGCTACTTCATGTGCTGTAAGTGCTGCTCTTGGAATTTCAATCATTGTTCCAACAAGGTAGTCGACCTTAATACCTTTTTCTTCCATCACTTTATTTGCTGTATCTACAACCAAAGTTTTTTGGTTTTTCAACTCAGCCTTTGTTCCAATCAATGGAATCATGATTTCTGGCATGGCATTGATACCTTCCTTCTTAAGATCACAAGCTGCTTCGATAATTGCTCGCGCTTGCATCTCAGTTATTTCAGGATAGGTGATTCCCAACCTGCACCCTCTGTGTCCCAACATTGGGTTGAACTCATGAAGTGCCTCAACTTTTGCTTTTACCTCTTCTAAGGTGATGCCCATCTCGTCTGCCATTATTTGCTGATTTTCATCATCATGAGGCAAGAATTCATGCAAAGGGGGATCAAGCGTTCTTACAGTTACAGGAAGATCTTGCATAGCCTTGAAAATTCCATAAAAATCTTCTCTTTGGTAGGGTAACAATTTCGCCAAAGCAGCTCTACGTCCAGCTTCATCATCAGAAAGAATCATTTCTCTTACAGCTTTGATTCTATCGCCTTCAAAAAACATGTGCTCTGTTCTGCAAAGTCCAATACCTTCAGCGCCAAAATTTCTGGCAACTTCAGCATCATGTGGGCTATCTGCATTTGTACGTACATTGATGTGTCGAACCTTGTCTGCCCAACCCATTAATATTCCAAAATCACCAGATAATACGGGATCAATAGTCGGCACTTTACCTTCAATAACTTCTCCTTTAGATCCATCGAGCGAAAGCCAATCTCCTTCATTGAAAACTTTATCTCCAATGGTCATGGTTTTCTTTTTATAGCTTATTTCTACAGCTGCACAACCAGCTACACAGCAAGTTCCCATTCCTCTTGCAACAACAGCTGCATGAGAAGTCATGCCTCCGCGAGCAGTAAGAATACCTTTTGCGACATGCATACCTGCGATGTCTTCAGGAGAGGTCTCTATTCTGATCAATAAAACAGGCTCACCTTTTTCTGTCCATTCTACAGCATCCTCAGCATGAAAAACGATTTTTCCGGTAGCTGCACCAGGAGATGCAGGAAGTCCTTTTGCAATAATATTTGTAGATGCATTTGGATCAAACATAGGATGTAGCAAGTGATCAAGTTGTTCTGGCTCTACTCGTTTGATGGCAGTATTTCTATCTATCAAACCTTCTTTTTCCATTTCTACAGCTATTCTCACTGCAGCTTCAGCAGTACGCTTTCCTGATCTAGTTTGCAGCATCCATAATTTACCTTGCTGGATAGTAAACTCAATATCCTGCATGTCTTTATAATGTTGCTCCAGCTTTTTATAAATAGCAACAAGATCGGCATAAGGTTTTGGCATTAAAGCTTCCAACGTAGTATGTGTTGGATCGCTTTTTGTAGAATCATTTAATGGCTGAGGAGTTCTTACACCTGCTACCACATCTTCTCCCTGGGCATTGACAAGGTATTCACCATAAAATATTTTTTCTCCGTTTGCCGGATCTCTTGTGAAAGCAACACCGGTAGAACAGTCATCGCCCATATTTCCATATACCATTGCCTGAACGTTAACAGCAGTTCCCCATTCGCTTGGAATTCCGTTTAACCTTCTGTAAGTATTTGCTCGGTCATTCATCCAACTTCCGAAAACAGCACTCATTGCACCCCAAAGTTGCTCCATTGGATCATCCGGAAAATCATGACCTGTTACTCTCTTGATTTCAGCCTTAAACTCTGAAACAATCTCTTTGAGGTCTTCAGTTGTTAAATCTGTGTCAAGTTCTACACCTCTAGCTTCTTTTTTTGCTTCGAGAATAACCTCAAAAGGGTCTTCATCTTCTTTATTCTCAGGCTTGAGGTCAAGAACAACATCTCCGTACATTTGCACAAATCTTCTGTAAGAATCCCAGGCAAATCGAGGGTTTCCGGATTGCTCAGCAAGACCTTCTGTAATTTCTACATTTATACCAAGATTAAGAACCGTGTCCATCATACCAGGCATGGATACGCGAGAGCCTGATCTCACGGATAATAAAAGTGGATTTTTTGGATCTCCAAACTTTTTACCAAGGGCTTGTTCTGTCTTTGCAACAGCAGCCTCTACTTCTGCGCTTAAACTTTCAGGATAGGTTTTGCCATTGGCATAATAGGCTGTGCACACTTCTGTACTAAGTGTAAATCCCGGAGGAACGGGAACGCCGATGTTGCACATTTCTGCAAGGTTGGCGCCTTTGCCGCCCAAGAGGTTTTTCATTTCTGCTTTGCCTTCCGATTGATTGGCAGCAAAAAAATAGACATACTTTTTTGAACTCATATTATTATAAAATTTAAAATTTATTGCTTTCTTAAATTAACTGCAATCCGATGTGAAACTCGCCCAAAAAAATGGATAATGTTCGAGTCTTTTTAATCTTTTGAATTTCAGCGCGCAAGTTAATCAATTATTGCATGATTTATAGAGTTGAGAATAAAAAAATAGCATGAAAATTCAATTTGATAATTCAGTAATTAAATGAATTGTATGTATTCCTTTTATCAGTTTATCATAACAGTAAAATCAATTAGATTTTATAGAAAAAATTATGTTTCAATTCTCCATAAAAAAGTATGCCTAAATATTTTCATTCATCATTTTGGGTTGTAGTTTTGCAACTAATTATGGTTGTTTTGTAGCACACGGCTGCCAAGCATTAAAAGGGAATTCGGTGTAAATCCGAAACAGTTCCCGCTGCTGTAATCCC
>CAZDRA010000120.1:0-13404 GCA_964507705.1 uncultured Roseivirgaceae bacterium
TTGTGGCAAGCGTAAGTTATAAAAATGAATTTAGGTACAAACACGGATAATCATTAAAATAAAAACGAAATTTTTAAAAAGT
Source organism: uncultured Roseivirgaceae bacterium (assembly GCA_964507705.1). Classification (GTDB taxonomy): domain Bacteria; phylum Bacteroidota; class Bacteroidia; order Cytophagales; family Cyclobacteriaceae; genus JAAUQL01. Next base: position 83 of record CAZDRA010000120.1, read on the forward strand.
TTATATACTTATACTTTATTGATAAGTACTATCATTTAAATTTATTTCTATTCAAAGGACGTGAATTCAAACAGTAAGCTTACCGATTGAAGCAGGATTTGTAATCATTAAAGGTCGTAGCGAATGACAGAGAGAAAAATTAATTCAGGGTGCTTATGTGTGATAACATTTGGATGACGCATTATTTATATTTACCTCGTCCGAAAAAAATAAATCCATGTCTTTCTGTATCTGGCAGGTATAGAAAAATGAAGATTTTTTACCCCGGGTTCAAACCGGGAAATTTGAACTGTGAACCTGGCAACCTGAGTAATTACTAATATTTTATTAATTTCGCCTCATTCAGAAAGTTATCAAATGAGGCAAATATTTTTCAGTCTTTTTACAATTTCCCTTTTTACCTTTAGTCCCTGGGTAAATGAAGCCTTTTCTCAGGAAGCCGGAAAAGACTATTTCCCAACACCTAATACTGTAACAGGTGCTAAGCCTGATCCTAAAAAGCAAAAGTCAAAAGAGAAAACGATAAGGTATATCATTAAAAATGATACTAAAGAAACACTGGCCGGTAACAGGTGTTTTGAGGAAGTCACCATCAAGATGGGTTTCCAATACCTTGCCGTACCGAAAGGTCAGGAACCCAACAAAAATGGCTTTGCCAGATGGCGACATAACTTTGGCGTAAAATTTATTATTCTTTTTAAAAACGGCCCCTTCTGGAAAATCAAAGTCAACAAAAAGTATGATGATTGTAAATATGGCTCAGGAGATTTTGTTGGCTAAATTCTGGATATAATATCGTGATCGACAATTATTTTTAAGCCAATCCTACTACACGTCCCATTATAGCCCTTCTTTGTGGGGTGGGGATCTCACAGCTTACGCAGGGTCCAAAAGAGACCCTGCTAGTACGTACGGTTGTTAAGATTTACTTAGGCACAAGCCAATCTACCCTATCAGCAATGTCAATTAGTTAAGCTTTCCGTCATCGCGAGGCACGAAGCCTACCTGCGGTAGGCAAGGAAGAAGAGGCTTGCTGAATAAACAGCTAATATTGTTTTTTAATTCTACCTTAGACTTTTTACACTTTTTTAATTTGGTCTCCTTTTTATCGCCAAATGCTTGCAGACGGTACGACTTGCTGAAGGCGATGTGGACTTCTGACATTATTTATTGTCTTCCATTGCAATGGTTCGTTATAAAACTTTTACAGATTGAATGTGAGCAATTTACACGATTTGTAAAATTTCTTATAAACAACTGATAATCTATTGTTTAATTTATAATTCATCATTTATAATTAATAATTAAACGAAGCTTTGTACTACTCATCCAGTTGTTATTTAATCATAATAGCCCATAATTATCAACTATCTGAAATTGGACTAGGGATTTACGAGTAATTTCTGATCTTTATTTCTAAATTGGAGAATATATTATAAACAGGAACTCTCTAAATAATATCAACACCCATACGATGAAATACTTCAGCACTATTTTCCTATCTATCCTCATTTGTTACTCGTCAATTTTACAGGCCCAAGAATATGATTTGCTAATAATTGGCGGCACTATAATTGACGCTAAAAACGACCTAAACAAGGTAATGGATATAGCCATAAAAGATGGCAAAATAATTGATATCAGTAAAAAAATAGACCAAAAAAATGCAACTGCAACAATTGACGCCAAGGGGCTTTTTGTTACCGCCGGTATAATAGATATTCACACGCATGTTTATCACGGCACCAAACCAGACGCTTACCTTAGCAATAGTTTTGGTTCTTTGCCTCCCGATGGATTTACCTTCCGCTCGGGTGTTACTACAATTGTTGATGCAGGAGGAGCAGGGTGGAGAAATTTCAGAACCTTTAAGGAACAGACCATAGATAGATCTAAAACCCGTGTCTTAAGCATCCTAAATATTGTTGGGTCTGGAATGAGTGGCGGAGCCTTAGAACAAAATCTCACTGACATGGATGCCAAGCTCACAGCAATGATTGCCAATAAATACAAAGATGATATAGTTGGGATAAAACTTGCGCATTATACCGGACCTGAATGGATTCCTACTGAACGAGCCGTAGAAGCGGGAAGCATTGCAAACATTCCAGTAATGATTGATTTTGGCGGGCATGAACCAGAACTATCAATGGAAACACTTTTGATGGAAAAATTACGCCCGGGTGATATATTGACGCATTGCTATGGGCATGTAAATGGCAGAATTCCTATAGTAAATGATGATGGGAAATTGGAAGACTTTGCTTTGAATGCTCAGGCACGAGGAGTTATTTTTGACGTCGGTCATGGTGGTGGAAGCTTTAGGTTTGATCAGGCAATTCCTGCAATCGAACAAGGTTTAAAACCAAATTCTATAAGCACAGATTTGCATACCGGTAGCATGAATGCAGGAATGAAAGATATGCTAAATGTTATGTCTAAGTTCTTAAATATAGGACTAACTCTTGAAGAAGTAATAGCAGCATCTACCTGGAAGCCGGCACAAATTATCCAACGGGAAGAACTCGGACACCTCAGTGAAGGTGGCATTGCAGATATTGCCATATTTGGTATTGAGCATGGAGATTTTGGTTTTGTGGATGTTGTAAAAAAGAAAATGCCCGGAGACAAAAAACTTGTTTGCGAGCTTACTATCAAAGAAGGAAAAATAGTATGGGATTTAAATGGGCTAAATAGTGAGCCTTATGTAAAATAAATAACTAATCATGAAAATTATGAGAACAAAGACAAACAGAAGATCGGTATTCAGAAAAATGGGATTAGCAGTAGCTGCTACCCTGGGACTTGCAAAGGGTGTAAGCAAAGCAGGTGTAGCAAATAAGGAAGTAATGGCGGGAAGCGTGGTAAAAGACGATAAAATTCCACTATTCTCAGGTGGTGTGAAACATGGCAATACACTTTATATTGCCGGAAAAGGTGCTCATTTTGAAGGAGATATAAAATCTCATACAGATCACGTATTGAAGGAACTGGAAAAGGAATTAATAAACCACGGTTCTTCCATGGAACAAGTGTTGAAAGTAAATGTCTATCTACATGATTTGGTAGATTATAAAGGAATGAACGAAGTGTTTAGAGGTCGATTTGGTAAAAATCCTCCGGCAAGAACTACAGTGGCTACTTATGGTGGAGTACCCGGAGATTCTCTTGTGGAGATTGATTGTATAGCTGCTGTATAAAAAATTTTTTTTCTAATTAATACCTTTGAGTCATGGTAAAAAGAAGGCATTTGCTAAAAAGCATTTTTGCTCTCCCTTTGGTGGGAGGGCTCTTTCAATCCAGAGTGGTAAATGGGAAATCCGCAAGTAATTTAGCTTCCAACAGAGATTACTTTAAAGAACTTGGGCTTAGATCATTTATCAATGCAGCAGGGACTTATACTTCCTTGACGGGATGTATCATGAGACCGGAAGTAATGGATGCAATCCAGTACGCCTCAAAACAATATGTGAAGTTGGAAGACATCCAGGAACGGGTAGGTGCAAGAATTGCCGAACTTGTTCATTGTGAAGACGCATTAGTTACGTCAGGTGCTTTTTCAGCCATCACTTTGGGTACTGCAGGAGTGCTCACCGGAATGGATAGAAAAAAAGCTGCACAAATACCCAATGACTTAAGTGGGATGAAATCTGAAGTTATATTGCAAAAATCGCATAATATAGGTTATACACATGCGGTCAGAAATACGGGTGTAAAACTAATCGAGGTAGAAACACTCAAAGAGCTTAAAAATGCAATAAATGAAAAAACAGCGATGTTATGGTATTTGAATGCACATAGCGAAAAGAGTCAAATTTCACATGAAGAATTTATTGAGCTTGGCAAGAAGAATGGCATTCCGACCATGAATGATTGCGCCGCTGATGTGCCACCTGTTGAAAACTTCTGGAAATATACTAAAATGGGGTATGATCTGGTTTGTTTCTCTGGAGGCAAGGGAATCAGAGGGCCACAGAGTGCTGGATTATTGTTAGGCAGAAAAGACCTGATTCAGGCTGCGAGAATTAGTGCTCCTCCCAATGGCGATACTGTTGGTCGCGGAATGAAAGTTAATAAAGAAGAAGTCTTGGGAATGTTGGTTGCTTTAGAAACCTTCCTTGCTGAGGATCACGATCAGGTTTGGGCCAATTGGGAAAACCAAGTAAACCATATCGCAGAAAAAGTAAAAAACGTGAAGGGAGTTGACATTGAAATTCATGTACCTGAGATAGCGAATCACGTTCCTTCTTTGCGCATCAGATGGGATCAAAAGCAGGTTAAAATTACACCCAATGACATGAGAGAAGCCCTAAGAAAAGGTCATCCGTCAATAGAAACTGTGGGAGGTTCAGAATCAATTGACATTACTTCATGGATGATGAATCCTGGCGAAGAGCGAATTGTTGGTGAAAAAATCGGGGATTTGTTGAAAGAATTTTCAAGCTAAAATCAACTTTTAATCTCCGACTAAAAATATTTCTCAGCTATAATCGAATTTGTTTAAAAAATCCATACCCAGATAAAAGCTGTTTTATCTGGGTATGGATTTTTTATAGATTAATTATTTGTTTTAGGAGCCTTCTTTAAAACCCCATGACATCACCTCATCAAAAAACTGCTTGTAGCTTCTGGACTTATTTCCAGTAATAATTTCTACATCATTATTTGTGAAATCACCCCAACCTTCGCCGTAAGCCTTTGAATAATCCGCCATCACCTGACCAAACCACTCTCCCATTCCCATATCTATAATCGCTTGTCTGACAGCATCTAATGGTACTGGGACATAGTTGACTTTCTTTCCAATTCCCTCACCAATTATTTTAGCCATTTCATGAAACGAAATAGATGCTGGTCCGGTAGGTGTATAGACTTTATTTTCATGGCCTCCGTTCAATAATATCGTCACACAACAGTCAACAATATCTCGAACATCGATCAAACCCATTTTCCCATCTCCCATTCCCCAATACATATTACTATCTGCCATGATAGATTGCACAGACATGAAGGTATTTTGCATAAAAAAATGCGGCCTTAAAATTGTGTATGGTAAGCCAGATGCCATAATAGCTTCATCTGTTTGAAAATGTAATCGACCGTTTTCAGTTGGTGCATCTGCCGCCGCTCCAATTGCTGATATGCGAAGGTGGTGTGAGCTTCCGGACTTTTTTGCCGCACTTAGAATATTTGCTGCTTGCGAAACCGCATCTGGGTTTGGAGGTGTAATGGACAATACCGCGTCAACACCTTCTGCAGCAGAGTTAAGCACATCCTGATCAGAGAAATCTCCTTGAATAATTTCAACTCCCGATTCTTCAAGGCTTTTTGCTTTTGCAGGATCACGAACGAGTGCCTTCACACTGACACCCCCCTTTAATAATTCTGGAATTACTAAACCTGCAATATTTCCAGTAGCTCCGGTTACTAAAATTGATTTCCCCATAGTATTTGTTTTGTAAAATTTGCGATTAGTAGTTTGCTTGAACAACACCAATCAAACCATATTGTTTATTGATTGATAATGAAAATTTTAGAGTGGAATTGACAGCTATACGACATTCTTGATCTTATCAAAATTTGAACGGTTACAATTCTGTAATTTTGATATTTAAAGACGAACAAATTAATATTTATGAAAAACATATTTAACATACTTCCAATTTTTATCTTATCATTTAATGTCGCTGTGGGACAAAATTGCGATATAGAAATTGAAGTCCTTGATGGCAAATACATGTTTGGTCATGTAGTGAAAATGGAAAACACCAAACTTGAAAAAAAAATGAAGGTGGAATTTTCCAGTGATGTTATGGAGGTTGTATTGCCCGTAGAAGGTCAGAATTATTTAATTACGGTTATAAACCAGGATTGTCAGGCTTACTGCAAGAAGAGCAAAAGAGTGCGACAACTACACTCTGGAGATGAGAAAATTGTAAAAAACTTATTTGCTGATAAGCATGATGATATCGTGGCACAAATCAAGGCTTGCGGCACGTAATTACAATTCGTGAAGTTTATTATAAGTCCACTCCGAAAAGTATAAAACCCCTAAATCCCCAAAAGCCTGCCTGTCCGGCGAGGCAGGGGGACTTTACAGCCACTATCTATTTGATATACTTAACTTTTCCTGTTTCAATTGGAATAGCTGCTTTGATTAAAACCGTAAATATAAATGATCCCATCGCCCAAATACCAACAGTGACTCCTACTTCGATCATGGTTGGTAAATACTCGGTAATATTACCCCAAGCCCCAGGAATAAATCCCGGAATAATAAGCCCCATACCTTTTTCTATCCATATCGCGACAAACAATATTATACAAGCAAAAAGCAACCATCCCTTTTTTTTTCTTAATTGATGTAAGCTAAGAATAACTGTCGCCACCAGATTCATGGAAAGAGCAGACCAAATCCAGGGGGTAAGTGCATTTTTTCCATGCAACCCGAAGAATAAATAAATCGCGCTGCTGCTGTGATGTGTTGGGGAGTAAAACTCTTTGAATACCTCTGAAATCACCATGATAATATTGATCTGCGCCGCAATTGTTACAACCAATGCGATCTTTTGAATTGTTTTTTGCGCTATTGGATATTCTGTATATTTTTTGATCATGAACAATACGATGATAATCAAGGACGGACCTGCTGCAAATGCCGATGCCAAAAACCGAGGGCCAAGAAGCGAACTATTCCAAAACGGCTTTGCAGGCAATCCTGCATATAAAAATGCGGTGACCATATGAATGGCTACTGCCCAAAAAACAGACAATAATACGCCGGGGAGATAAATATTTTTATTGGGCACTTTGCCCTGATATTTCATAAAAAGTATATAAAAGGGTATAGATAGATTAATAAATAAGTATCCATTTAATACCAATACATCCCAAGCAAGCATCGAACTGGGAAAGTTGAATTCCCCGATAAAAGGGATCAAATGCCAGGCTCTCGCAGGACTACCCAAATCAACAGTAACAAATGCCAGGCACATGATCAATGCAGATACGGCAAGCCCTTCACCAACCAATACTGCCTGGGAAAAATCTACATCTTTCAATATATAAGTAGGCAGCACGATCATCACTGCCGCTGCGGCGACTCCGACCAAAAAAGTAAAGTTCGAAATATAAAGTCCCCAACTAACTCCATCGCTCATGCCTGTGACGATAAGGCCTTCTGTAATCTGGATATAATAGGAATATGCCCCCAGCAACATCAGAAATGTTAGTATCGCCATCCAAAGATGATACGTTTTATTCCCTTGCATGGCAGCACTCATGCCATCACCTACCATTGAAAAAAATATCTTCAGCTTACTCATGCGCATTTAATTATTGATTCTACTGTTATTTTAATGGAAACCTGCTGTAAAAAACACCTGCCGACCAAGGCAGGGAAAAAGCCTCTTGAATAAATTCAAATCCTGCTATGGTCCATTTAATCACTTTAACTTCGGTCTCCCCACTCCTGACTCCCGACTTCATTTGCCTTACCGTTAGTCCATGAAATACCAAAACTTTGGCTCAGTGCCAAGGTCTTCTTTCAACCTAAAAACCTTTTTATTTTCCAGTACCCATCTGATATCGCTATTCGGGTCTAAAATATTTCCAAAGATCCTCGCTCCTGTCGGACAAGCTTCTACACATGCAGGATTTTTCCCATCACGAGATCGTTGGATACAGAAGGTACATTTTTCCATCACCCCTTTCTTCCGCATGCGGTTGCCCAGATAATGCTGATTTTTATTTACTTCCTCTTCCGGGACCTGGGGGTCTTGCCAATTGAACCTTCTGCCATCATAGGGGCAGGCAGCCATGCAATACCTACATCCTATGCACCAATCATAATCTATAACTACTATTCCGTCTTCTTCCTTCCATGTGGCCTTCACTGGGCAGACATCGACACAAGGTGGATTTTCACAATGAAAGCACTGTGTGCCCATATAAAAATGTCCTTCGGCAGGCACCTGATGATAGTAATTGTCATCTGCCATTTCAAAATCCATGCTGCCTTTTTCATGTTCATGAATTCGGATATATTGCATTTCTGAATTTCTATCCTGATTATTTTCTTCAACGCAAGCATTGACGCAATCCATATATCCCTGGCATTTGGAGATATTGAAGGCATATCCGAAAAGCACATTTTCTACCACCCCCTTTGAAGATATACTTATCTTTTTTCCAGAATTTATTTCATACAATCTCTCCAGTCGGGTCACAGTATCTTTCTGCTCTTCCTTGGTCATCATGCGATAATTGCCTTTGAAATATTCTTCCCAATCGAGCTCAGATTTTTCCTTCTTATCGTCTCCGGCTGTCACACTACAGGCAGAGTTTACAAGACCAAGACCTGACAAAAGCCCTGCGGTCATATTTTTAATGGCACTGCGGCGGCCACTACTTTTTTCCATAACCTGACCGAAGCCATCGGGAGCAGAGTGTTGCGAATCGCCGCAATTGCAAGAGCTACATTTCTTTGCTTCGTCGTTTTTTTCCTTTCCGAATAGCATAATTTATATATGAGTTAGTCAGTAAGTTTTGTGGTATTTAGTCTCGAAGGCCACCTGCTTTCAAAAGCCGGATTATGAGGGTCATGGCATTCTACACATGTTTTGGCAATTCGCGGAGGCACCCACCCTCCAACACGCTTTCCATGTGATCCACCCTGCCACTCTTTATATTGGGTAGAATGACATTGAGCGCAAGATTTATAGCTCATATCAAAATCTATTTCCGCTCCGGTGATAGAATTTAGTTTATCCAAATTTGATTCCGAATGGCAGGTGAGGCAATCCATGACATTATCAGATGCATGAACTATCTTAATATCCCAGTGTGCTTTTTTCTCTCCATTTTTATTGCCCACTTTTAACTTTCTCAAATCTTCATTATGGCAATTGGTGCAAGGAAAGGATGCAACCACCAAACTTTGTTTTCTAATATAAAAATCTTGCACCCCTTCTAATTCTGGTACAACACGCTGCAATTCCATCTCTCCAATAAGATCACGAGCATCCATATCGTATTGCACATCAGATGTGTGCTTTTTTACTTTTTCGAGATTGCCTTCATGAGATTTAAAGTCAGGAGAGCAACTTGCCAACAACACTACTAAAATAAGAAATATACTATTTCGACTTTTCACATTCATAAAAATAAAATTCTACTATTCTGGATTTCTCGAAAATACAAGCGCTTTAAATTCCGATTGTTTTTTAGCAGCATGACATTGCCTACAGTTTACTCGCTCGGCATGATCAATTCTTATCTCCTTTGCTGCTGCTGGCCCGGCATGACATGACAGGCAATTTTCCCTCATCTGTAATTCGTGCGGAATTACTGGCGGACTTCCCGGCAAAGCAGATTGATTTATCTTTACCGGATCTGGCCTGCTCCAATTGCTTGAAACAAAATTTTGCTTGGTCATTTGAGGTACATGGCATTGCTTACAATTGATCAAGGTCGGATGAGGGGTCACTGGGGCAAAGGCGGCAAAGCGATTGACATACCCACCATTTTCATGGCATTGCAAACATGCTTTTCCTCCAATGCCTTTTTCGCTAAGCAATTCGTGAGGAATAGTTGGCGGAGCACCATTGAAGGCACGGGTTTTATAATATGTCGATAATGATCTGCCCTGGGTTTTGTCAAAAGGCATATCTTTATAATCAAGCGCTTGAGCTGATCTTGCAAACACGCCTTTTTCTAATGGTATAATCGGCATGTCTATTGGACCTTTTGTCATAATATCAAGTGGCTTGCTTTCCTGCTCAATACTAATTTCAACAATTATTATTGCCGAAATCATGAGCAGAACAGCAAAGCCAATAAGCAATAATCTATTTTTTATTTCCATTTTTTACTTTTTTGTAGAAGTCATTGAATATTTTCAATTAGCTAATTGCCACAACCACTAACAACAATTTATTAAACCTTCTCTACTTTCACTGCACATTTTTTATAATCAGGCTGCTTCGAAATCGGGCAAAAAGCATCGAGTGTAAGATCATTAATTAGCAATCCTTCATCAAAAAACGGAACAAATACCTGCCCGACAGCCGGCTGGCCTCGCTCGTTTACAGATGCCGGAAGAATCAGCTCACCACGCCTTGAGGTCAGCTTGACTTTATCTCCATTTCTAATATTGAGTTTGTTCGCATCTTGAGGGTTTAGCTCCACATAGCTGTGTGGAACGGCTTGATGTAAAACTGATATTCGTCGTGTCATAGACCCAGAATGCCAGTGCTCTATCACCCTTCCGGTATTCAGCCAGAAACTATATTCCTCATCCGGTACCTCTGGAGGTGGCTCATAAGGCCTTGCCCAAATCCAGGCTTTCCCATCCGGTTTTCCATAAAAATCAAAATCTTCACCACTCGCCGCAGGGTCGTACTTGGCATTAAATCTCCATTTGGTTTCTTTACCATCGACATAAGGCCACATTGCTCCGGGCTGACTTTTCAGCACTTCATAAGATGCCATGCCATGTTTATTGCCTTCATGAAATTGTGTATATTCATTCCATATTTCTTCAATGTGGTTTTCTTCATCCCATGGAAACAGCTTTTCGTATCCCATCCGTTTCGCTACTTCTATCAATTGCCAGGTATCGCTCATGGCCTCTCCGGGAGGATCAACCATTTTTTCGAAGTGCTGGGTACGCCGTTCAGAATTTCCATACATTCCTTCACGCTCAATCCACATCGCAGAAGGAAGAATCACATCCGCAACATCTGTTGTTGGTGTTGGGTATATATCCGACACTACAATGAAGCGACCCTCTTTTTCACACCCTTCTCTGTAGCGATTGAGCTTTGGCATGGTGACCATTGGGTTGGTGACTTGAATCCACATAAATTTCAAGTCTCCCCTATCCAGGGCTCTGAACATTTCTACAGTGTGCAGAGTTGGTTTAGGATCAATATTTTCTACAGGTACTTTCCATATTTTAGCCGCTTTTTTCCTTGCTGCTTCTTTCATCACCACACCATATGGCAATTTATGGGTCAATGTTCCAACCTCTCTAACCGTACCACAGGCACTTGGTTGCCCTGTTAGTGAAAATGGGCTATTTCCGGGAGATGAAATTTTGCCGGTAAGCAAATGAATATTATAAACCAGATTATTAATCCATGTACCACGCGTATGTTGGTTCATTCCCATACACCAAAGCGACATCACTTTTTTGTTGGAATCTCCATATAGTGATGCCAGATATTTCAGGTCTTTGATACTTACACCTGATGTTTTCGAAACATTTTTAAGGTTATAATCGTTCAAAAATGATTTGTAATCTTCTAATGAGATTCCTGTTGCTTCGTCTTTAAAACTAAAGTGATCTTCAAGACCATAGCCAATATTGGTTTTTCCTTTTTTGAAAACACAATGCTTGTCAACAAATGAGGTATTCATCCAATCATTATCGATAACCTCCTTACACAAACCATTGGCAATAGAAAGATCTGTTTGAGGTTTAAAGATAAATGACTTATCCGATGCCATAGAGGTACGGGTAGTTCTGGTAGCCAGGTCTATAATTACTACGTTTTTTCTTCTTAACCTTTGATCAAGCATTCTTGAAAACAAAACCGGATGCATCTCTGCCATGTTATTTCCCCAAAGCACAAATACATCTGCATGGTCAAAATCCTCGTAGCAACCCATCGGCTCGTCCATGCCAAAAGTTGTCATAAACCCAGTAACTGCGCTTGCCATACACAGTCGGGCATTGGCCTCCAGATTATTTGTGCCAATGGCACCTTTTGTCAATTTAGAGGCTACATATCCATCGGGGATGGTCCACTGACCAGAGCCGTAAATAGAAACAGCATCTTTTCCATGCGCTTCAATGGTGCTTTTCATCTTTGATGCCACCAGATCCAGGGCTTCCTTCATGGATGTTTCTACTAATTTTCCATTTTTTCTAACCAGTGGTTTGGTCAAACGATCCTTTCCGTACATCGACATTACGGAGTGATAGCCTTTTACACAACAAAGTCCTTTATTTACTGGGCTTTCCGGGTCACCCTTCACGCCTACCGCTTTCCCACCTGAAAGGGCAATCTTTACCCCACAACCAACTCCACAAAAACGACACGGTGCCTTTTTCCACTCCACATCAGCGGGAAGGTTCATGTCACTTTCATTGGCAAATACAATTCCCGGAAACATAGCATATGCAGCAGACATTGCTGAGGCGGCAGCAATTCTTTTCAGAAAATTGCGGCGGTTTATATTTTTCAATTTCATCTATTGTTGTTTTCTAAGTTTTCTTCATCCCTAAATCCCGAAACAAGTGAAATGTGTTTCAGGAATTTACTTTCACGAATTCTATGCAGAAGTGCTTCATCAGATTTATCGTTATCCGATGCTGTTACTACCACCAATACGTCTTTGTTTTCTGCCTCAATTGCTTCGCAACCTTCTATATTCTCCAGCTCGATTTTCAGTTCATTCTTGCGATTATCGAGAGGAAAAGCGATATAACTTTTTACAGGCATAGTTGATTATTTTTTACAAGTCCTTTAATGTTGCGATTTTATAAATATATTGATTTAAAAAATATGACTTTAATCATAGAAGAATTTATTCTTCCATTATTGTTCATTTTTAATCATTCTAAATAAGAAATTCATGATGTTTAATTTGCGTATCTAATGGTAAGCCTTATTGTTCATGCGTGATATGCGATGCAGAAAACAAGCCTGCCTACCGCAGGCATTTTAAGCAATTCATTAATTATCTCCCGAATTATTCGGGTTCAGCAGTTGGTAAATTATTTATACCTTTATTTCAGAAATTATAAAGATGGCACACTTAAAAACCTCACTACAAAAACTGGATTCTAAAGTATGGGGTTACCATTTTCCTATACCCACTTCGATTGCTAAAATTTTTATTGATGGAACTAACAGAAGAGTAGTTTGTCAAATAAATAATGGTATAAAAATCCAGGGTGCTTTGATGCCCTATTCAGAAGGATACTTTTTATTAGTTAATCAAGAATTAGTCAATAAATGCAATCTTTCCATTGGTATGGAAGTACTGTTAACATTGGAAAAAGACACTTCAGAATTTGGGATGGATATGCCTGATTCATTTAGGGCACTATTGGAACAGGACGCAGAAGGCAACATGTATTTTGAGCAATTGACTCCGGGAAAGAAAAGAAACTTGATTTATATAGTTGGCAAAGTAAAAAATATCGATAGTCAACTGAACAAAGGTTTAGCAATATTGCATCATTTAAAAGCAGAAAGTGGGCAACTGGAATTCAAAAAATTAAATGAGTTGATCAAAGCATATAATCAACG
>CAZDRA010000121.1:0-13011 GCA_964507705.1 uncultured Roseivirgaceae bacterium
TCACAAAAATGGCTTACTGAGGCGGAGGTAGATGAGCCTGAATGGTGGCATTGGATAAAGGTCGTAGTACCGGATACTATTGAGCATTCTACGGGAATGATGTTTATTGGAGGTGGGGCCAAAGATGATGAATTGCCGAATGAACCCGGGCAGATCCTATTGCAATCTGCCATGTTGACAAATTCAATAACTGCTGAAATTCATAATATCCCTAATCAACCCCTTATCTTTAAAAATGACGTTTACGGGCCACGGTTTGAAGATGAACTGATCGCCTATGGATGGAGGAAATTTCTGGAAGGAGGAGGGAAAGAGGAAGATGCTATCTGGCTGGCACGACTCCCTATGACCAAAGCAGTGGTCCTTGCCATGGATGCCGTCTCTGATCTGGCCTCAAAAGAAAATCATCATACTATTGATAAATATGTTGTGGCCGGTGGATCAAAAAGAGGCTGGACAACATGGACCACCGCTGCGGTTGATGATCGGGTAGTGGCCATTGTACCGATTGTCATTGATGTGCTAAATCTTATGCCATCCTTTAAACATCACTGGAGGAACTATGGTTTTTGGGCACCCGCGGTAGGTAATTACGTAAAAGAAGGTGTTATGGAATGGATTGATACTCCAGAATTTGAACGTATGCTTGAGATTACTGAACCTTATTCCTACATAGAAAGGTTTGATATTCCAAAACTTCTTATCAATGCCACTGGAGATCAATTTTTTCAGCCCGATAGCTGGAAATTTTATTGGGACGATGTTATCGGGGAGAAATACTTACGTTATGTTCCAAATACCGGGCATTCCCTTAAAGGGAGTGATGCCTTGGAAACGTTGGTTTCTTATTATCAATATATCCTCAATAAAAAGGATAGGCCTCAATTTGATTGGCATGTTAACGGTTCACTGGTCAACATAGAAACCAATCCGCAAAATCCACCAGCTGTCATAAAACTATGGCAAGCTACATCAAATGAAGAAGCTCGAGATTTTAGAGTGGATGTGATTGGAAAAGTGTGGTCGGACAGTACTTTATCACTCAATTCATCTGGAAAATATCAAATAGGTCTAAACGCATCTACCAAAGGATGGAAGGCGTATTTTGTAGAGTTAACTTATGAACAGGAAGGAATGTTACCATTAAAGGTAACTACTGGAGTTATTGTATTGCCTACGGAATATCCATTTAAACCTTTCATTCCGAATAGAGAAAAGATAGAAAATAAGTAACTACTCTGTTCTCAAGGTTTTTAGTGATATATATTTTCTTCGTTTAGTTAAATTCAATTAGAGAAATGTAACATTCTATACGCATTTATCAACTCGAGTAAAATTTATTAAAATTATAGTTGATGATTCATGATGATCATTTCCAATAAATTCTGACAACTTCTATTCAATAAATCAAATACATAAGTGAATCCATCATCACCACCATAATATGGGTCGGGCACATCTTGTCCTTTTCCCAAGTCATCAAAGTCGCGCATCAAAAATAATTTTGCAGCACCTTCTTTGGAACTTCCAGAGAGATTTTTTAGGTCAGCATAATTTTCTCCATCCATGGCAATGATATAATCGAATATTTCGAAATCCTGATTAATCGCTTGTCTTCCATAACTTTCCAGTACGATTCCATGGACGCTTGCAACATCAATTGATCTGGGATCTGGGCGATCCCCAACATGCCAACCTGATGTGCCGGCAGAATCAATAAATACCTTATCATCCAGGCCTTTTTCTTCAACTTGATGTTTAAAAATTCCTTCGGCGAGAGGAGATCGACAAATATTACCTAGGCAAACGAACAAAACCTTAATCATTTTTTTGGTTTAAATATAATTATTTCAATATAGTAATAAACTATTTATATATAATGTACTTTTTTATGAAGAATGTCATAATTGGTGGTTACTAAATAATTAACAATAGTATTAAAAATTACATAACACAAATTTATTCATACACCTGTTTAACATTTAGGTAAAAGCTCCAAATCGGGGCTTTTACTTTTTCGGGTCATTTGTAGTAATATCTACACCCTAAAAGTTAAAATTTGCCAACTTACTGTCATCTGTTACAAATCCCTGTGTATGGACAGTACCCACATTTTTTACTATCCTCGGTTTGGTCAAATGCTACATCAGGATTATAAATCTCTTCTAACAGCTTTGATAATTCATTTTCAAACTCATTCATGTGAACCCTTAGGTCCTGAACTATTTCTGTTGACCTGCCAATTTTCATCCTGATCAAGGGGGAAAATTTTTCATTAAATAATTCACGGATATTAAATAGGCCTGCTTGAATCGGAGCTGCTGGGTTTGCACTTGGGGAAGACATATACAAAAGACCATAAAAAAAAGTTTGAAAAACGGCTTTATTTCTCAAATTATTATCACGGTCAAATAAGGACTCGATATCTGTAAAATCGTTTTTGTCTTTACCTGTTTTATAATCAACAATGCGTATGATATCATCTTTTTGTTCTATTCTATCAAGAATACCCTTCATGCCAACCAGAGTAGATTTGCCATTAATTAGAATTTCTGAGTACAGTACAAATCCTTTGCTTTCGTCGGCTTCTAACCCAAGGATATCAAAAGGTGTTCGTTTGCTATCAAAATTCAACACCTTCAAAACCATTTTTTTAATGATTTCTTTTGCTAAAATATTATGACCTTCGAAGGTGAAGGTTTTCTCACTTGATCCAAAATTTTCAATAAATGCATCATTAATTTTCACGTCAACATTTTTTTTCAATATAGAAATATCATCACCAGAAACAGTTCTTTTCCCATCCGTGTCAAATGGTTTATAGAGTTGCTCCAATATTTCATGCAATAGGTTGCCAAATACTCGAGGATCGACTTTCTCCGAAACTTCATCAAGTTCTTTGATACCCAGTATGTATCTAAAATAAAACCTCAATCGGCAATCGAGATAGGTGTTTAATGCTGAGGGCGTAAATTTAATTTTAAAATTATTTTTAGATGTATAAGCTGATAAACACTCAAGAACCTGCGCATTTTTATAGACAGTTATAATATTGGGATCTTCGACGTTGGCAGTTGTAGATATCGTTTTATACTTAATATCCAGGTTGGTTTCATGCTGTAGCTGACGAACAAATCTGCTCACCTCTCCCGATTTTCCCGTTTCTTCTGTAGAATTGAAAATAAAATAGATGTTTTTCGCTCGTTGCACTAATCGGTAAAATATATATGCATACATGGCGTCCTGATGATCTGCTACAGGAAGTTGAAATACTTTTCTGATACTATATGGAATAAATGAGGTGTTTTTTGCTGCTGGAGGAATGAGACTTTCATTCATGGAAAGCACAATCAGATTGTCAAAATCAAGATTCCTGGTTTCCAAAATTCCCATCACCTGCAAACCGAGTAGCGGTTCTCCCTCAAAAGGCAGCCTCTCGCCTTGGACCAATTGCTTGAAAAGTTTCTGAAAGGCAATCTTCGAAATTTGTATTTGATTGCGACCAATAAAATCGTTGAGCTTGTTGACTAATTTATAAAAATGAAATAAAAATTCCTTCTCTATTTCATCTTCACTTTGCTGGGTTAAAAGCCTTATAATATCCATAAGATATTCCGATAGCTCAACACTTGGCTCAGCGAATATTGTCCTTACCAGCTCATGCCCAACATCGAATTGTTTCTTCGATACCCAGATTATATTTTTCTTAACTATGTTATCTGAGATTTCAATAATTAAATTATTGCCAGTCTTTACAAGGAGTGGATGTCTCAATATTGTTAGTGTGGGCCTGAAATGATATACACTTTTATTTTCAGATTTCAATTGCAGATTAATTAGTGCATCTAAAAAACCAAAAATGGTCGATGAAGAAAGCGGATATCCCATGGTGATATTAAGCATTTCGATATCCTGAGGAAGCGCATGCAACAACGGAAAAAGCAACTCATTATTTGGC
The DNA here is from genome assembly GCA_964507705.1 of uncultured Roseivirgaceae bacterium. Lineage (GTDB taxonomy): Bacteria > Bacteroidota > Bacteroidia > Cytophagales > Cyclobacteriaceae > JAAUQL01. Next base: position 3,959 of record CAZDRA010000121.1, read on the forward strand.
AAAACAACAGCTGTATTCTCATCTAACTTTGTCTGCGTATTAATTGATTTTAAAATCTCAGAGGCCTGTTGGGCCTGGCCAACATCTGAGGCCACGCTGATCACATCTATCTTTTTGTCAGAAGCCAAAAATGCATTTCCATACGATTCGCGAAAGCTATTTCTTAATATAGAATTGCCATATTTCATTTCTCGAAGGAACTTACCTCCCTCCTGCTTATTGTCTTGCAGGTAATGGTCATCGGCATCCCATATCACCTCTCCTTTCCCTTCTTTCACAAACCAGGAAATTATCTTTTCTTCACTTTTGGATAGGGCATTGAAACCTGCAAAAATGACATCACCATATTTCTTGATTGTCCGAAGGAGGGGCTGGGGGATCTCACCACTTTCCAAATTTTCTGATACCTCGCGGTAAATCATACCATCGTAGGCCATGCCTTCTTCGTAAAGTCTGGATTTGAATTGTGTGTATGTCTGAAATAAATTGTCCCAAATTCCCAGGAATCCTTTTTGATGCGAGGAAAGCTTTTCGCCAAAGCTTTTCCAAAATTCCAGGATTATATTTTTCTGCTCTTCCTCCAGATAATCCAGGTTGTTTTCTGCCTTTTTTATATGAATTAAATTTTTGAAAAGCATCTCGGGATCAACTATAAATTTATCAAGCTCATCGAAATCCTGGAGCATGATATTTCCCCAGTAAAAAAATTTATCAAAATCTTCTTTAGACTTATTGAGCTTTATAAAAACCTTATATAATTCAAAAATGAGATCGAGTTTATCTGCAGATTTGAGATTTGAAAGACTCTTGATAAAATCTTCAACACTGATAATTTTTGGTGACCAGATGGGTGAATCAATTTGCTCTGCAAGGTATTTTCGGAAAAACAAGCCTGCTCTTCGGTTTGGAAAAACAATAGTTACCTCATCTGTTTTATCGGCATACTTGCTCAAAATTATCTCTACGACTTCTTCCAAAAATTTCATATCAAGACACCTTTATAATTTTATCCATACTTATATAAAGAAGATATGCTTCGATGTTGATGTATCCCATATCGCTCAATAATGCCCTATATTCCAGGACTTGAATTTTGTCATTTGGTTTTGAAGCCCCGGTTTTGAAGTCAATGATAATGGCATTTTTTCCATTTATCAACACCCGGTCGGGACGTTTAGGAGGTGCGTTTTTTATAATAATGGGAATTTCCGTTTTCACTTCCCAATCTGTATTAAACCATCTCTGAACATCTGGGTTAGCAAAAATTTTATTGAGTTGATCTTTCAAGGTTTGGCATTCCTCAGAAGATAACTGCCCATCTTTATAAAGATTTTCTACCAATGAATCTGCCTCAGCTTCATTTTGTATTGAGGCCAATATTTCATGTACCAAAATTCCATAATTTATTTTGGCTTTTAGCTCAGGTCCACCGAGCACGAAAAGCAAACTTCCCTTTTTTCGAATAGCAATTTTTTTTCTCCAATCTGAGGTTTGGTATTTCGTTGATATTGCTATTTGGGCAGCTGAAGACTTTTTATTGTCATCAGCCAAGTTGCCGATAGTGTAACTTTTCACAGAATCTTTCTCGTCTATCGAGAATGATAATCCATCATCTTCTGCTTCCCGGATTAATTTATCCATAAAATTGCTAACCAGATCTCCGGCATTTTTTAATTCTTTTGATGGCGGAGGGCAGTTGATCATCAGAAACTCTTCGGCTCGGGTAAGTGCCACGTAAAGCAAATTGAGATTGTCGATGTGTGCTTTGATCATTTCCTCAAAATACTCGCCGGCAAAGAAACTGTCTTTTAGTTTACTGCTATATTTTACCGGCAATGAACCAATCTCATCAAATGGCTTTCTATCTGTTTTGCACCACAAAAAATTACTTTTTCTTGAATCAACATCAAGCATCCAATCGCAAAAAGGTACTAAAACAGCCTTGAACTCCAACCCCTTTGATTTATGAATTGTCATTACACGAATTGCATTGACGGCCTCTGGAAATTGAATGGATTTGCGTTTGCCTTTATCGTCCCACCAAAGGAGAAAATCATTGACATCTTTGCTTTCATTGGAAAAATATTCCAGAATAATATCCTGAAAGGCTTGCAAATATCCTTTGTTTTTGGCGCTGCTTAAATCAAAAATTTGAATGATTCGCTCTACCAATTCATAAACCGGTAACCTGACCAATAACTCTGCTTCCTCTAAAAATGCTTTTGGAAGCCTTTCTCTTTCGAGAATAAATTGGAGATCATGCTGAATATCACTGGTGTTTTGACTACTATTCAATTGATCGTAATTGAAACAAATTTCTGCCAATGCGATTTTATCTCCTGGATTCAAACCATATTTTATAGTATTGATTAATAACCTGATAACTGTCGAATTTCCAAGAAGGAGAGATTCACTTGAGATGGCGTCATAACAATATCCATTTTTGGACGCTGTAGAATTTTTATGAATAATCAGCCTCTCCATCACGAGTTTTCCTTCTTTACTATTCCTGACCAAAATGGCAATATCTCGTGCCTCAAATCCAGCATCCTGGAGCTGCTCAACTACCTTTGGCAATCCGTCAAGGACATTTTCTTTCCATGGTTCTGTGGGAGATGTAGCTTTTTTATAAACATTGACAATAATCTTTCCTCTGGAAGGCTCAATGTTTTTTGAAACAATCTTTTGGGCGACATCTTCATAGAGTAGTTCCACATCAGAAGACATGGACATCAATATATCTTTTTTCGATTCAGGTAAAGCCGATCCCTCAATTTTTACTTTTATATCATTGCTTATAAGCTTTGGAAGATAGCTGAATGCCTCATTGTTAAATTCTACAATTTTTCTGGCACTGCGCCAGTTGGTACTCAAATGTTTATCAGCCGGATTGTGCAGGCGAAGATCTGCTTTTACCTTATGGAGAATCAAATTCCAATCACCACCTCGCCATCTGTAAATTGATTGCTTGCCATCACCCACCAACAAACTTTTATCATCTTGCGAAAGCCCATTTTCAACCAGTGGTCTAAAGTTTTTCCATTGAAATTCTGAAGTATCCTGAAACTCATCTATTAAAAAATGTCGATACCAGGTGCCTGTTTTTTCATAAATAAATGGCGCATCGTTGTCTGCAATAATTTCCGAGAGGAAAACCGGGACATCAGAAATGAGCATGACATCATTTTCCTGTCGGTATATTTTTAGTTTTTTTGTGATTTGAGAAAGAATTCCGAAGACATAAAAATTCTTGAGCACTTCTATTGCGGTGGTGTATTGTTTAATATGCTGATTGTAATTTGCAACTATATCAATGGTAATATCATGAAGACCTGCTTCAATAATATTTTGAATCTCTGTTTTTTTTGTAGATGATTTCGAATACCATTTTTCAGGATTTTCAATTGCTGCCAATACTCTGATCTTCGGATTATATTCTTTCCTGGTTATAATCCTATTGAAATATCCAGCAGGGCCACCTGTTTTGCCAGAAAAATCTTCTACCTCAAGTCCATGGGATTTTATCAATTCTAAAGCTGCAGTAGCTTTGTTTTTCATGAAGCCTTCAAAATCAGTTTTGATTTTATTCAACTGCCCAAGAAAACTTTTAAAAATTTTTCTATCGATCGTTTGAAGATTTTTTTCGATCGGCCTGAAAAATTCCTTGAAAACTTCTGAAGCTAAAGGTTCAATTTGGCGGTATATATTCCATGATTTATTTTCATCTACCTCAGAAAACGAAAAATCTACAAGCCAATTTGTGAGTTCCTTGTCTTCACCAAGTTCATCAATGATCTGGTCTATGATTTCAAGCTTTACCTTATCCTGATCGAGCTCTACTTTAAAATTTCCCAAAAGGCCCAGTTCTTTTGAAAATGACTTTACAATCTTTTGAAAAAATGCATCAATCGTATTGATAGAAAATTGCGAATATTGATGGAGTATTTTGCTCAACACGATTTGGGCATTGGTGGAAATAGTCTCATCAGGAAGATTTGTAATACCTTTTACCTGAGTTAATATCTCATCATCATCTTTTCTCGCTAACTTGATTAAAAATGAAAGAATACGTTCTTTCATTTCTTTGGTTGCTTTATTGGTGAAAGTAACAGCCAAAATTTTATTGAAAAGGTTGGGATTGTTTATCGCCAAAGCAACAAACTCAAGTGCAAGTTGATGCGTCTTCCCCGAGCCGGCTGAGGAACGATAGATAGCGAAAGTTTCTTTTGGCATTGAGATCAAAAAAAATCTACTTTGAAATGTAAAAGGTATTATTAATATTTAGTAATATCATAGGATAAAACAAAACAGATATATAAATTTCATTAAAATATATAACATTAATTTACTTTTTGGGTTTCATTATGGTTACCCTAACAAAATTAGGTTTTATAATAATTAAAAAAGCAATTATAAATTAGCATCAGTCATTTTTTAAAGACAAATATTTCGATCTTATGACAAAAATAAAAAACCTCAAAGCGATACTTTATAGCAAGTGCAAGGAATACGCAAATCAAAGAATAGAAAATGCCAGAGTTGCCATGGAGGCTGCCAAAGAGGCTGCAGAAGAAGAGTCTAAAAGTAGTGCCGGAGATAAATATACTACCGACCGCGCAATGATGCAGCGGGAACAAGAGAAACATGCATTTCAGCTTGCTGAAGCAATGAAACTCGCAAATACCATGAATTTATTGAGAATTGATAATCAGATAGAGCAGGTATCATTGGGTAGTCTTGTTTACACTTCTTCGGCAATTTATTTTATTGCAATTAGCTTGGGAAAATTAAGCATTGAAGGCCAGGACATTTTTGTAATTTCTGCAGTATCTCCAATCGGCCAACAACTTATTGGAAAAAAGCTAAAAGACGCCATTGACTTTAATGGCAAGAAAATTACAATAAAGGAAATAGGATAGCAGGTCATTGACCTGCTTTTTTTATTATTGCTCAGTACATACTAACCTGGGCAAGCCTAACAGGAAAATGAGAGATATCTCCCGCAGACCTGCCTTATCGACCAATGTCCATAAGTTAAGCTTTTCGTCTTCGAGAGGCACAGCCTGTCCCGTTTTTTTTCGGGACAGCGATCTCTACATTTGGCCTCCAGAGTAAAATAGACAGACTGCCACGCTTCGCTCGCAGTGACGTGCGAGTTAACTAATTGACATTGGCCTGTCTGGTAGGTAGGTAGGTAGGTAGGAATATCAGAGTTTAGATACTAAAGTACTTCAATCGAGGCTTGCTTTTATTATTCTGTCTTTTCCGTTTATATCCTGAACTATTTTTATGCTGGAATAGTGTTCTTTATCTAATAATTTCCATACTTCCTGCCCAAAATTTTCATTAATCTCGAAATACAACTTCCCTCCCGGGTTGAGATGTTTTTTGGCAAAGGAAATAATCCGTTTATAAAAAAGCAACGGATCGTTATCCGGGACAAACAATGCTTTGTGAGGTTCATGGCTCAACACATTATTTAACATTTGGCCCCTTTCATTTTCAGTGACATAAGGCGGATTGCTCACAACGATATCATATTTTTCGGGTAAAGCATCAAGGATCAGAATATCCGCCAAAATAGTTTTTAGTTTTACATGAAGGTTTTTTGCATTTTCTAGCGAAAGATTCAAAGCATCTTTATCAATTTCCAACGCTGTGACTACAGCTTTGGAAAGTTCCAAAGATAGCGTAATGCCGATACAACCACTTCCGGATCCAATATCAAGGATGGAGAGACCTGGCCTTTTATTATCAATAATAATTTCATTGATCAGTTCAGCGGTTTCTTGACGAGGAATTAGCACGCTGGGATTTACAATAAAATCCCTCCCATAAAAGTGTGCCTTACCCAAAACATACTGAATTGGGTGATAATCCATGATTAACCCAACTTTATCTTCAAGCATTTTCTCCTCTTGATTATTGATTGAAACAAATTCATCAATCATTATTTTTTCAAAAGGAATATTCATCAAATTATCCAGTAGCATTTTTGCCAATTGCCTGCTTTCTCGGTCTCCATATAATTTGGTGAGTTTACTAACTATATTGTTATAAAGAGTTTTAGAAGATTTTTTAGTATTCATTTACATTGTTTTAACAATCCGGCTATGCGCAGTGCGGATTTTGTTATTTTTTCGTGCTTTTGATTTTTTTGCCATTAGTTTCTTGCAAATCCCAATAGCAATTCAAAGTTCTCGTTATCTGCGGATTTTACCGCTGTTAAATAGTTACTTCGAGCATCACCTTGGTGTGCTATGCCGTTTTCCCCCCAGCTGAATAAAGGCAGTTTATAAATCTTGTCAATAATAACGTCGGCCATTAATCGACTGTGGCGACCATTTCCATTTGGAAAGCAATGAATACTTACAATCCTATGCTTGAACCTTATAGCTATCAGGTCGGGAGAGTACGTTTCATTTTTCACCCAAAAGAGTGCATCATCACACAATGTCTTTAAAGCCACAGGTATTTGCCATTTATCTATACCTAAATTTTTGTCAGTCTTTCTAAATTTTCCAGCCCATGCCCATACTTGTCCATACATCCGCTTGTGTAGATTACATATAAATTTTTCAGTTAATATTGTTTCTGCTTTTAATGATCTTCCTATCACCCATTGTATGGCTTCTTCAATATTTTGCTGTTCAAATTCATCTAATTCTTCACGTATAGCAATTGTCGGAATCAATAGACCTTCCTTTTCATCTTCATCTAATGGGGTTTGCCCATTTATGAAACCCAGATCTAATCCCATAACAGTTTAGGAAGTTCTTGTTTGATTATTATTGTTCGTTCTTCAATTGCCTTTTTTATTCGCTGTTTATTGTTTTCCTGATCCTCCAGCTTCATCGTATTTGATGTTCGAGAAACAATTTTTTTAGCCAGAGAACGGGCTTTGTTTTCTATATACTTTTCTAAAGTACCATCTTTAGGAACAAAACCGTACACAAGGTCCATGTCTAAAGCTCTTGCAGTTTCTCTCAATGACTTTAGTGTTATTGCACCTTCCTTTTCTCGTATTTCAATCTCTTGAACACTTTGTTTGGTCATGGAGAGTTTTTTTGCCAATTGCTGTAAAGACATTCCTAAAGCCAATCGTATGGCCTTGATCCATCCTGTAGATGGATTAGGTAGTTTTTGAGCGAGTGAAAATAGCTTTATTCTATATTCAAGTTGTTCTATTTGGAGCTTTTGTTTATTCATTTTGTAAGGTTGAAACCTGATTTCACAATTCAAAAGTAAGGATAAAGCCTGACGTAAGCAAATTATAAGTCATGTTATAGCCTGACTTATATAATATAAATGTCAGGATAAAGCCTGACTAAATAATCTTATTGATAAATCGAAGGCTAACACATTTGCTTATTTAAAAGGGTAATACTTCTTTATTTCGCTTGAAGCACAACTTGTCAATAAAATTAATGAAAATCCATGCGATGGAAAATTTTTTGAATACAGAAATCGAATTACATTTGTTTAAAAGCAAGCCTTGGAAACTGACAATAAATATATGCATAGAGCCATGGAGTTGGCACGATTGGGTTTTGGGAATGTAAGCCACAATCCAATGGTTGGATGCGTCATTGTTTATAATGATAAAATTATTGGTGAGGGTTATCATCGGCAGTTTGGTGAGCAACATGCAGAAGTGAATGCGATCAATGAGATAAAGGAAAAAGAAATGCTTGCCGATAGCACAGCATATGTGACCTTGGAGCCATGTGCACATTTTGGCAAAACTCCACCCTGTGCCAATCTGTTGGTGCAGCATCAGGTAAAAAAAGTAGTGATTGCCAATATTGATCCAAACCCTCTTGTTGCTGGGAAGGGCATTGAAATTTTACGAAACGCAGGAATCGAGGTAAAAACCGGGATTTTAGAAGATGACGGAAAAGATTTGAACAAACGGTTCTTCAAGGCAATTATCAATAAAAGACCTTATGTCATTTTGAAATGGGCAGAAACTGCCGATCGATTTATAGCACGCAAAAATTTTGATTCCAAATGGATTTCTAATGATTTTTCCAGGAAGCTGGTACACAAATGGAGAGCTGAGGAAGATGCCATCCTCGTAGGAAAAAATACAGCCAAACATGACAACCCAACTTTGAACGTGCGGGACTGGGAAGGAAACAACCCATTGAGAATTGTCATTGATCGTCATCTTGATTTAGATGAAAACATAAACCTCTTCAATAAGGAAATACCCACGATTTGCTATAACCTCAAAAAATCTATCGAGCGCAAAAACTTGTATTTTGTGCAATTGTCTGAGGCTAAGTTTTTAGAGAATTTATTGGAAGATCTCCACAAAAGAAATTTTCAATCTGTCCTGATAGAAGGTGGAGCTAAAACCATACAGAATTTTATAGATGCCGGACTATGGGATGAAGCAAGGGTTTTTCAATCTTCTGCTTGCTTTAGTGCAGGTATCTCTTCGCCCCAACTGAAAGGCGCAACCTTTGATGGGAAAGAAGATATTATGGGAGATACACTGACATATTTCAAGAAGGCTTAACCATTATTCCATAAATAAAGTCAACAAAATTTTCCCTGTCAATTACCTGTGTTTTGGCAGAATAAGCTTCTACGAAATTTTTGGGAATCTTTACCTTCTTTTTATTGTTCCACTTAAATTCATAAGCATATACCTTAAGATTTCTCTCCTCCACCCAGTCTATTTCTTGCTGTTGTTTTGTCCTCCAGAAATAGTAATTGTTATACATTTTGTGATAATGCAAAAATTTGATGCGCTCCGATATTAACCCAACTTGAAAAAATGATCAATAATAGAGTTGATACTAAATGGTTCTCATTTTTTTACTATGCTGCATAAAGGTAGTAAATCCAGACAGCCAATAGTTATAACTTATGGCCGGTTGACCAGCCGAAAGGCATGACTTACGGACGGTAGGCCAGCTAAATAGCATTACTTTTGGCCGTTTTGAAGTAGAGATATTTTCAGTTTTTAAGGTGGCGAGATTAAAATATCATCTCATGTTTTATGAAATTTACCCTCTTTCCATTTCAATGGATTATTTATGATG
>CAZDRA010000122.1:0-12991 GCA_964507705.1 uncultured Roseivirgaceae bacterium
TCTTCAATAAATTGATCAGATAAGGAGCCATCAATCTCTACGGTATTCCAATGTTTTTTATTCATATGATAACCAGGAATTATGGAGGGGAATTTTTCTCGTAACTCAATGGCTCGCTCTGGATCACACTTAAGATTGATGCTTTTGAATAAAGTTACGTCCGTTAATGCAAAAATCTTTTCCATCACCTTAAAGACCAATACCTCTTGATCAAATGGAAAATCTTCTATAACACCTTTCTTAGCCAGACAGTAGTCTCTAAATAATTCGATATTCATTAGAAAATAAATTTTGAAATTAGGTATATCATTCCAATGAGGAATATGAGGATAGATATTTTATTAATGCCATGCATCACACGAATATTAAAGTTGGTTTTTCTATCAGGATCTTTTTTACGGAAGAAATATCCAAAAACCTCTCCTATTTGAAAATAATTTTGCGCTTTGTTTTGCTTTTGATCTTCCATAATTATTCTTTTTTCATTCAACTTCTATCCAAGCTCCATCTTCTTTAATAATTTTAATTAATTCCTCAACTGCACTGGCGGCAGGAACTCCTTTTTTCATCACGTTCATACCTTTATATAAAGTGATTTTTCCTTTACCGGAACCTACATACCCATAATCTGCATCTGCCATTTCTCCCGGGCCATTCACGATACAACCCATAATGCCAATCTTCACTCCCTTTAAATGATCAGTCCTGGAACGAATCGCCGCAGTTGTTTCCTGGAGATCAAACAAGGTTCTGCCACATGAGGGGCAAGATATGTACTCCGTTTTAGTAATCCGTGTCCTTGCAGCTTGCAAGATGCCAAAGGAAATCCTATTAATATATTCTACGTCAGACTTCTTATCATCAGCCGAGTTCCATTTGAGCATTATTCCATCGCCCAAGCCATCAATCAGCAGGCCTCCTACATCAATTGAGGTAAATAATAAAAACTGATCAGACTTTATTGCTTTATAATTTCTCTGAATAATCACCGGAATCTGCAAATTCAATTTATCCATTTCAACGAAAAATCTCCTTTGCTCCGCCAATCCATGTAGATTTTCTGTATTCAGCATGATCACAAGATGCTTACTTTGATACCCTGCTATTTTATCCAGATTTCCGATATCTGAATTGATAGTTATGAAATTCAATTTTTTATGCCACTTATTTACTTGATCAATTTCATGATAATTAATCAATGGAAATCTGGCCGTAACATCAGAAATTGTTTCCCACCTGGCATAATCTACTATTTCTTTAAGTCCGTTTGGCAATGAAAAAGGTATGGATTCTGAGCCACTGTAAACAAAATCAGCTCCTTGCTCAGACATTTTAATTTTATCAAGCTTCTCGTCATATAAATAACCGACAACTGATAAATCTTTGTATTCATTACAAGTAAAATCTGAAATATCTATAACAACCCTTGGTACATTGCCTCCACCAATATTATCAACTTCTACCGTCTCCCTTTTTTTATATGAAAATGGATCAATAGGATTAGCATAAATTTTCTGGATATTTTGATGGTTTTGTCTTCCCTGATATTTCCCAACAATATTCAATGCCACCGGAATCTCAAATTCCGGATCTTCCGTCAATGACACGCGTATGGTGTCTCCCAATCCATCTTCCAACAATGCTCCAATACCCACTGCCGACTTAATTCTCCCGTCCTCTGCTTCACCAGCCTCAGTTACTCCAAGGTGCAATGGATAGGGTTTCATATTTTGCTCATTGAGTTTTTGGGCCAATAGTCTGTATGCCTGAACCATCACCCTTGTATTGCTGGATTTCATGGACAATACAATATTGTAATAGCTTTCATCCTCGCAAATACGCAGAAACTCCATTGCCGACTCCACCATCCCCAATGGCGTGTCGCCATATCTGCTCATGATCCGATCGGATAATGACCCATGATTGGTGCCAATTCGCATGGCCGTACCGTATTCTTTGCAAATTTTCACCAGTGGTACAAACCTATTTCTGATTCTTTCTATCTCTTCACCATATTCCAGGTCTGTATATTCAATTTGTTGAAATTTCTTTTTATCGGCATAGTTCCCTGGGTTTATTCTTACCTTCTCTACAATTCTTGCGGCTACTTCTGCGGCATTGGGGGTGAAATGAATATCGGCAACAAGCGGCACTTCAAAGCCTCGTTTTTTTAATTCTTCCTTAATGATGGCCAGGTTGTTTGCCTCTTTGATACTCGGTGCTGTAATTCTAACATATTCGCAACCGGCCTCTATCATCCTGATGGATTGCTCAACAGCTCCTATTGTATCCATGGTGTCTATGGTTGTCATAGATTGAACACGAATAGGATGATTGGCCCCAAGTGGGATATTGCCTATTTTTACTTCTATGCTTTTTCTCCTCGTATACTGTGTTAAACTATTACAATATGCATAAGGCAATGAAATATCTGAACTATTCATCTATAGGGGATCTCTATAAAAATTGAATTGCAAAATTAACCTTTCGCGCAATAAAATGTTTTGATTTAATGGCTTTTCGCTATCATGATCGGATTGATAATTAAGTCTGCTCCCTTAACTTCTAATTTTTCTTTTTGAAAAATGCATAGCAGTATATCCCCCTACAATAGCTCCTATCAGGTGAGATTCCCAGGATATACCTGGTTGATTTGGAAATAACCCATAAACAAGTCCACCATAAAAAAATATAAGTATAGCCGAGATTACCAGAGATTTGAAATCTTTTTTAAAAAACCCATAAAAAATAAGAAAAAAGGCAATCCCATAAACCAAGCCACTGGCTCCAATGTGTAAAGATGGTCTGGCAAATACCCAGACAAGAATATTGGTCAGGAAATAACAAATGACAAATACCTTGCGTGCAATGCTTTCATAAAAGAAAAATAACGTCCATCCCAAAAAGAGCAATGGAATGGTATTTGAAATAATATGTACGCCATTTCCATGAATTAATGGGGCCGTAAATACGCCGATCAAACCATGAGTAGTTCGAGGTAAAATACCAAAGTTGCTAAAATCTAACCCCAATACCGATTCGATGGTATAGACAACCCACATTATAAATACAAAACGAAAGAGAAAAACCATAAAAGGAGTTAAATAATTATTTCAAATAAAGATAATTCTATCGCAATATTTAATTCTTTTTTTTCAAAAAAGCTCCACAATCAGTGAATTGTGGAGCTTTTAAGTTATATAAAATACTTTTCTAATCCTCCAAAGCTGCAATACCAGGTAATACTTTGCCTTCCATATATTCCAATAGTGCTCCGCCGCCGGTAGAAATGTAGCTCACCTGATCGCCATAGCCAAGAATATTTACTGCAGCTGCAGAGTCGCCACCACCGATCAATGAGAAAGCTCCGTTTTCGGTGGCTTCCACAACAGCCTTTGCCACCTCATTTGTTCCTACGGCAAAACTTGGAAATTCGAATACGCCCATGGGACCATTCCAAAGTATGGTATTCGAGTGGCGAATAACCTTGTTGAATGATTCGATGGTTTTTGGCCCAATATCCAATCCCTGATAATCATCTCTGATCTTCATGGTGTCTGTCACTTCAGTTTTTGCATCATTATCAAAATCATCTGCCGAGACCGTATCAATGGGCAACAATAAATTCACCCCTTTGTCTTTTGCTTTTTCAATAAGACTCAATGCCAATTCCATATTTTCATCCTGACAAAGCGACTTTCCGATACTGCCTCCCTGGGCTTTTGCAAAGGTATAGGCCATTCCTCCACCTATGATAAGGTTATCGACCTGTTCTAAAAGATTTTCAATAATCAATATCTTATCTCCAATCTTAGCACCACCCATTATAGCTGTCAATGGCTTCTGGCCAGACTTCAATACTTTTTCTGCGTTGACAAGCTCAGCTTCGATTACATAACCACAAATTTTATCATCAAAAAATTGTGCTATCACCGCCGTAGAAGCATGCGCTCTGTGTGCTGTGCCAAATGCATCATTTACCCAGACATCACCATGTGCAGATAGTTGCTTGGCGAAGTCCACATCACCTTTAGTTTCTTCTTTGTGAAACCTGAGATTTTCCAATACCAACACTTCTCCGGCCATCAATGCCGAAGATTTCGCTTCCGCTTCTTCTCCGATGCAATCACTGGAGAATTGAACATCAATGCCTAATTTGTCTGACAAATAAGGCACTACATGCTTTAGTGAAGATTTTTCTTCAGGTCCTTGTTTTGGCCGCCCGAGGTGCGACATCAATACTACCGATCCCCCATCACCTAATATCTTTTTGATAGTTGGCAATGCGGCTTTCAATCTGTTGTCGTCCGTAATCTCACTTTTCTCATTTAAGGGAACATTAAAATCGACTCTGATAAGCGCTCTTTTCCCTGAAAAATTAAAACTATCTACTGTTTTCATAAAATATATTTTTAACAAAAATTAATTCAATTTCATTTAGTGTCACTAAGAAAACACTATTTAGAACCGGCTCTTTTTAAGCGGTCATTTATCGCTCGCCCCAAACCTGCGTCAGGGACAAACTCACTCACTATGAGCTGCAAATTTAACATATCTAAATACCTAATACCAGTAAAAAGACGTGTAGCAGCTTCATCGACATTGCCATTCATCGACAACACATATTGATGGTCTTTATTTATTCTTGCTGCTTTTTTATTGAAAGCCAAAACGCCAATTTTCTTGCCTGGGTTTTGAGCAATAATGTCATCAATATTCCCAACGATGATTGATGTAAGCGGTGAATAATGACTCTTCATCATTCCGGGAGCCTTTGGGTTGGATGAGGAATATGCGTTGAGATTTACCTTTCCAACTACCTTTTCTATTTCTTCTATCTTGCAACCGCCAAGTCGCAATACTGTTACGCCATCATCATTAAATTCAACAATGGTCGATTCTATCCCAACCTGACAATTTCCCCCATCGAGTATATAATTAATCTTGCCGCCAAGTTGCTCATTGACGTGGGCTGCACTTGTTGGGCTCACATATCCGAAAGGGTTGGCACTTGGTGCTGCCAAAGGAAAATCAATATTTGCTAACAGTTGCAATGTTAATTTATGATTTGGTATCCGCACACCAACCGTTTCGAGGCCGGCAGACACGAGGTCCGGAATATTAGATTTTTTCTTAAAAATCATGGTCAGCGGACCCGGCCAAAACCGATCAGCAAGCTTTTGGGCATCATCTGGTATTTCCTGGACAAATTCAGCAATTCTGCCTAAATTAGAAGTGTGAACTATCAATGGATCAAATGATGGTCTTTCTTTAACTTTAAAAACTTTGGCAGCAGCACTGGCCGAAAAAGCATTGGCAGCAAGACCATAAACAGTTTCAGTAGGAATGCCCACCAATTCATTTTGGTTCAATAGTTCAATTGCATATTTGATATCCGATCCGATAATTGCCAAAGCCTGCGTCTTTTAAAATAATTGCGAAAGTAAAATTTAATTACATATTATCAGATGATAGGTATCAGTATTTTAAATTTACTGCCAAACCAAATCAAATGTCATGAGTAGAAGAAATAGATTTTTAATAAAATTTGTCGCAATACTTGTCGTAATGGTATCTGTATTTATAGAAATGGGCATACTAAATATCAGCTTTTTAGACCCTTATAAATACTGGATGACGGTGCTGGGTTTTGGAATGCTTTTACTGGCTTCAAGGTAATGTCTTGGTATTACTGTCATCCGACTAAATTTGATTTAGCCAAAAAACTTTTAATTCTGTTTAAATTAAGAAGGTTTTTCTACGCATTTGAAAACACCCCCCAATGAATTACACTCTCCCGATTCAGTAAAATATGCCACTATTTACTATTCACTTTAAAAATATCTCCCGCTGATCTCGCTGACTAACGCAGATAAAATAAATTCTGCGAAAATCTGCGGAATCTGCGGAAGTAAAGACTATTACTCGGATGTTAGTACCTTGTTATCGTTCTTTTTGAACTTGTAAGAAATCCTTACAAGTTGCTCTTTCTTCCAATTCCCCTTCCGATAAAGATTGACGCAGTAATTCAATCTGCTTATTGAAATATCACTTAACTTTTCAGAAGGAGAATTAGGACTACCCAAAATTATCAAAACCTCTTTTTTCATAAATGTTTCAATATCTTATCTATCTTTCAGATTGCTATTTGCTTGTAATGTTAAATCTCTGTATCTGTTGTTTGCAGTCAGGTATAGGATTTAGATAACGTTGGATGCCGTTCGGCGCATAAACCCAGCAAATTACAAAATATTATTATTGGTTTTTAAAGGGTGGACATGACTTTTACATTCGTGCAATAGTTTTTATTACCCACCTGATCAATGTTGATTTTTTGACTCAAATGTTGACTTTCTCATCAAAAGGAGCTGATCCCTGTCGCCTGCCTGCCTTCCGCAGGAAGGCGAAAGCCTGGGGAAACACTAATCTTGCCTTGATAATCAATCATTAGGTGCAGTAAAAAATCATTCAATCCCCAAAGAAATCACCGAAGTCTTGCGCAAAGGCAAATAGCAAACTCCGCTACCCGAGGTAAGAGTCCAATTTATCTGCTGAAATAATGTAGGAATGGCATATGCTACAATGAACCGAAGCCCTACTTCGCATCATTGTAGCTTAATTGATGGAAGTAGTTTAAATTTTCCAAGTTTCAATTGCCAGTTCAGAGAAAGCTACTTGACGTTGAACTATTGTTCCCAAATTCCAAGCATCATAATTCTCCAATTCTTTAGTGAGCTCAAACGATGAATCACTATAATATTGTTTTTTAACTGCAAAAGAAGAATTGCCAATATCAGAGTTCAACCTTGTACTCATAATGGCAAGGTTTCCTAAACGTTTAATAAGTGCCCTGTGAGTATCTGCATCAACAGCCCATGAATCATCTGGAGTTTTAGGGATTATATGTTCAAGATTTACAGCTGATGTATCAGCATTTGGGATAAACTCAGGGTTTTCTTCACCCCTTTTAGCTTTTTCTAATGTCATTAAATAGTAACGAGCCAAGTATTGTTTGGAAACGGATGCATTTTTAAAAGCTTCTTTAAATTGTGTGTCACTTGAAATAATCCGAATAAGTTTTTCTTTTAACTCATTAGTGTTAGAGATATCCCCATTGCTTACTTCTTTGGCCCTTTCACTAAATTGAACCTCAAGTGCTCCACCACCTAAGCCGCCATAGATTAAAAACCTTACTGAAATAGAAACCAAAAACTTTAATGACTTCTCAACTTCTCTGTGATTGAATTTTGAAATTATAGATAGTAAGAGAGGTCTTATTTGTGTCATTCGAAACAAGTTCAAAGTAGCCATGTGATTTTTTGAAGCATAGGAATAGTCGTTCCAAAAACTATTACTTGTATCAATTAATGCAACATAAATTCTAGCAGCTTCTTCCAAGTTATTTGAAAAATCAATTGCTCTTTGTTTTGAGGTTATCTTTTCTTTAATTTTCTTATATAAGTCTCTTTCTCGAGTAAGTCCATATAGAGAAGACCAATATTGTCTAAGAAATGTTACAACAAGCTCTTCGTTCTCAGTATTCTCTAAAAGTGAGTACATTTTAGCCCAGTTTTCCTGAACTTCATTAAGTCGGTTCTCAGCTTGTCCTAAAAGAAAATTCTTCAACAAGTCCGAAATAGCAAGTTCAAGACCTCTGTCATTTAATGTTTCAAAGATTGTAAAGGCATTTGCATGATTCGGCACTTTTACAAGAATTATCTTTAGATGTTCATCAACAAAATCACATAAGTCAAGTAAGCTTTCAGTAGGGTTATTAGTGGTGGAAACATACGCTTGAATTTTTCCTTTTGCAATGCCAAATGCATTTTTTATACGATCATGAGAAGCTTTGGTAGGTGAAACAGTTATAGGAGGATTAAGAACAATATTGTTATAGTAGAAATTATTATCGTTGTTATTTAACTTCAGGTTCGGGATTACTTCTTGTGACCTTCTGTCCCTACTTGATAAGTATTGATTTTGAATATCGTCTGCTCTGTCTGTGTCACTGTTATCAATAAAAAAATCGCGGATAGCGGCAAGAAATATTGAAATGGTGGCCAATCTTTGCTGCCCATCAACGACTTCGTCTCTGTCATCACCAGAAGAAATTACTATTGAGCCTATAAAGTATTCATCTTCTGAGTTTCTAATTGAAGTCAACAAATCATCGAATAAATCGTTAACGTGAGAATCTTCCCAGGCATATGACCTTTGGTATTAGGGGACAGATAATTTATTGTCAGATACGGTATGTCCAATTCCGTCTAATTCAATTGTCAATTTACTTATTTCTCTTACCATTTCTTTTTTTTATTACTGCCAACGTCAAGCTAAAATGAGTATGCGCCCAAGTTGCTAGAAACACTTTGGCTTGATGGTCGCATTAGACTGTCAAATAGCTCAGTTCGCATATTCATTTTAGCATTTGTGTGTGCCCAGCATGGGCATTTAGTACGAAAGGTACTAAATTATTCCAGAGGGTGAAAATCCATTACGGGAGAGCTGGAATTGCAACAAAAAACTGGACAAATAGTTAAGCACATTTTAATAGACTGATATTTCCAAGCACAAGCGAAGTTTCGTTTCACGCTGAACCGCATGCATTCATAGCTCGTGCTACAGGCCTGCGATAGTGAAGCAGTTAGTCGAGAAAGTCGGCTGTTTCAAGTTTCTTGCCAATACTATTTACATATATCTGTAGAAATGAAGGCGTATGTTTCCATCCATCTTTTCGGTCAAAAACAATAATTGAGCAGTCTCCAATTGTTATACTGCTATTGAATACTTTTCCATCTGATTCATCAATAGCTAAAGCATTTTTATCTTCTTTGGCTTCAAATACTTTTTCAAGAAACCCTATCAAGCTTCGGGTATCTTTAGTGGCGATAAGAGAATTTACCACTTGGCTACCTTTTGGAACATTAACTTTTTCTGCCATTTTTATTTACTCATCTTTAAAGGTTAGTGTTTTTAATTGTGTACAACAGTTTGTATAAGAATAGTAGCCGAATGTAGAGCAATAAGCATTCATTTCGCGATGAAGGTTAAGCAGGTTGCAAACCTTAAATTTACAACTATCTCGGCTTTTATTCTTATATATTGTTATCTGCTTTTCTTTTGCTTACGAGTCGCTATTAATTTCCAAAGTTATTACGACATTTCCTTTTTTATGTCCTTTATCGACATAGCGATGCGCCTCGGCAATTTGTTCTAAAGGATAACTTCTATCCATGACCGATTTTAGTTTCCCCAACTCAATAATCTCCTTCGTCTCTTGAAGAAGTGTCAGAAGTACCGGAACAGAGAGTATACCTGTGGCCGAAAATTTGGCTTTCTTGGTGCCGAAAATAGATGTATATATCATGTCTCCAAGAAGTGGCATCCCAAGAACAGGTGAAACATAGACACCATTTTCGGTCAGTGCGTCTTTGCAATCTGAGAATGAACTCTTGCCAACGGTATCATAAATAATATCGTAGGTATTGCTGTTTGTGGTAAAATCATGATTCGTGTAGTCAATTACTTTATCAGCACCTATCGATTTCACCAAAGCTATATTTGCAGTACTGCATACCCCAGTAACCTCCGTCCCAAAGTGCTTTGCAATTTGAACAGCTGCGGTTCCTAAACTTCCGGAAGCACCATTGATGAGCACCTTTTGTCCGCTCTTGATTGCTCCCAGATTCTTAAGGAAATTCATCGATGTTAATGCACCATCACAAACCGGAGCAGCTTCCTGATAAGTCATATTACTTGGCAATGTTGCAATAACTCCATCTTCAGGGACACAAACAAACTCCGCATAAGTCCCAAAACTTGCAATGCTTTCTCCAAAAACCTGATCACCTTTCTTAAACAGTTTTACCTCTGCACCAACCGTTTCAATCACTCCTGCAAAACCAGTTCCTGCAATTGCATTCTTAGGTTTGGTCAGTCCCATAAACAACCTTCCGAAATAGGGCTTTCCAGTTCGCATCATTGTATCTGCTTTGGTTACAGAAGCTGCATGAATTTTAATAAGTACTTCGTTTTTCTTTGGAGTAGGGGTTAATACTTTTAGGATTTGAAGAACTTCTGGCGAGCCGTACCTTGTACTAATAATTCCTTTCATTTGTTTTCTATTTTACTAATTAATCTAATTCCTTCTTTTAAATTACAATTCAATCAGATAACTATCTGTTTTTGCTTTTTTATCAAGATTTTTTCCTGCTAAAAGTCGAAATACCAAACCCATTGAAACCCCCATTCCAATTGAATTCCATCTCGAAGAATGAACGAAATTGCTATTGGCATTTCTTTTCATTTAAGCTTTCCATCTTACGGTATGCTTCTGCAATCTTTTCTTGTTTATTTCTGCCTCAAATATATATATAGATCACCGATTAATTGTTCGAGATTATAAATCCGAACAAATTAGAATGATAAAATGAATTTGGAAAAAGCTTGGTAGACTTAGAAAAATGTGCGTTTTACTTTATTTTAGAAATTGTCTTGGCGTAACCCCGGTTTCTTTTTTGAAGTAAGTATTAAAGACTGTTTTGGAATTAAACCCACTATCATAAGCCAGTCCCATCAAAGTAAGATGAGCATTTTTAGGATCCTTTGCGATTTTTTTAAAGGTTTCGATTCTATAATCATTTATGAATTCATTGAAGTTTTTTCCTAAACTTTTATTAAGCAACCAGGATAGTTGATTTGGGTGAATATTGATTTGATCTGCCAATGATCGCAATGATAAATTGGGATCTAAATAAGGCTCTTCTTTATTAATGTGATTTAACAGTCGGTCTGAATAAGTGAGGACTAAATTTTTATCAAGAAGTACCTTCTTTTTCTTTTTGTATTCTCTGGTAATGACTTCGGGAAATATTATTTTATGAAATTCAATGTACCTTGGATCATTCATTATTGAATTTACCAGAGGATCAGCGAACCGAAGAAGCAGAAGGGATGATTTGTTTTCTATTGCTTGAGCTATCCATTCAAAAGCTTTGTCAACATTGCCAGTAGCCGCATACATCATAAAAAGGTAGGAATCTGCGGTAAAACCATTTTGACCTTTTGCTTGCTCTAATAATTGATCCAAATATTTTGTTGTATTCTCAGCATCCATTTTTAAGGCAGAAGCTAACCCCATCGCTCCGGTTTTTTCTCCAAGAATTACAACGTCAGAGGGTATTTTATCAAAATAATCGATGACCTCATCATATTGACCTAACTTTAGTAAACAAAGAGATTTAACAGAATGAGCTGGTATGTTTTTATTATTAATGGCTAAGCATTTGTTAAGTAGTTCTATCGATTTTTTATACTCTTCCATCATATAGTGGAAGTAAGCATTGAAAAACTGCGTTTCTTCTGATAATGGATTTATACTTATTGCAATATCAAGGTGTTTGCGTGATTGCCCCTTTTCACCTGAAAGAATGTACAAAAAGGACATAAACTGCTGTGCCTCGGCATTGTTCGGATTTATTTCTATTGCCTTCCGCATCTGTATAAGTGATTCCCTATAATCACATGAGATGAAAAAAGCCTGGTTTGATAGCTGATAGTGAACACCAGATAACTTGTCATTTAACTCGAGGGCTTTGTTTGTAAATTGTACTGTCTTTCCCCATGCTTCTTCAAATGACATAAACCCAGTCATTGCCATAAAACTATATGAATCGGCAAGACCCAAATAAGATTCTGTATAGTTTGGATCCAGTTCAAGGGCTTTCTCATAAAGCGAAATTGCAATTCTCACATCCTCAGGATTCCACTTATTAAAATGGAATTTAGCTTTCAACGAAAATTCATAGGCGACAATATTATTCGTCTGTTTTCCGACCAGATGTTCTTGTATTTCGAAGTGACCAAAATGCTCCCTTAGCTTATCCGCTATTAACAGGCTTATCTCATCTTGAATTTCAAAAATATTTTCCAATTTTCTGTCCCAGGTCTCCGACCAAAAATGAAAATCTTCTTTAGCCTGAATTAATTGCGCTGTAATTCTAATGATATCGCCAGAAAGTCTTACACTACCTTCAAGAATAGCAGAAACGTTGAGTTTCTTACTAATTTGCTTGATAGGAATTTTTTTATTTTTAAAAAAAAAAGAAGAAGTCCTGGATGTTACTTTTAAGCTCTTGATCTTGGCCAGGGCATTGATTATTTCTTCGGTGATTCCATCACTAAAATATTCATTTTCTTTGCTAGTGCTATTATTTACAAAGGGAAGTACGGCAACGGTTTTATGTACCATTTTCTGTTTTCCCTTTAATTCCGAAGATTGAGGAATAATGATCCCTTTGTTTGTGACTGCAAATACCTCAACAGGCTTGGCTATATTTTTTAGTTCAAAGTGCCCTAAAGATCTTGTTGAAATAATCGAATGATTTTTAAGCTCGTCATTTATTTTTTCAGATAAAAGAATAGCGCCAGCTACACCCATACTTTCAATTCGGGAGGCAAAATTTACCCCATCTCCATACACATCTGTATTGTTAAAGACGATATCACCTATGTGAAGACCAATCCTTAAAGGTACAGGATCACCTTCTTGCAAACATTTTTGAATTTCAATTGCACATTTTGTTGCTTCTAATGCACTTTTAAAAACGCTTAAAGTACCATCTCCGTAATATTGTATAATTTTTCCGTGGTGCAAATTGTGTTGTTGCTGAAATACCTCACGATGGCGTGCCCTAACTTTTGATGCAACTTCTTCATCCTCTTGCATCAAAGCCGTATACCCAACAATGTCGGTAAACATAACAGCAGCAAGTTGACGCACTTTTTTCTCTTTCATTGTATATTTTAAGCTTAATCCATAATTGCAAATAACGTAGGGCTATGATAAATATATAGCTTATCCCTACTATATTTTCCCTCAATCTAATAAGTTTTTGATCTCATTAAAAGAACTACTGGGTATAACTCTTTTCAATTTAATGTCTTGATTTATATCGCGATTATTTAATAATGTGTTGCTGGGTTTGGATTT
>CAZDRA010000123.1:0-12921 GCA_964507705.1 uncultured Roseivirgaceae bacterium
TATGGTGTAATTCCTGCACTCTACTGTTCAGGCCATCTGTTATCTTTTGCGAAATAGAATTTTCCGACACGATCTGCCAGGATCCATCAATTATGATATTCCCTTTTTCTAATGCTACTTTTTGCGGGGCTGGAAAAATAGCATAACCCAGGCTACGCAAATCAGTAACTGCTCCCTGGCCAAAAACAGAACTTAGCGTGAACAGGAATAGGACAATTAATATTTGGAATTTGTTAGTTAGTTTCATTGTTAAATTGTTTATTTCAAATTATTGAACCACCTCAAACACCTGCAAAGCATCATTGTTATTTGCCACCAGGATCAATTGACCCATATTTGTTTTTATTTGTGCAATGGCTTTCGCATCATTCGGTGCTATAAAACCACTTATATCATAAGGAACAGGGACAAATGAACCATGCCCATCTCCGCTTAAGAGCAATCCGTAGTAAGCATCGTTTCTTGGCGTTTCTATTTCTGATACAAAAAGATTTCCAACGGTAAGCAAATCCAGATGTCCGTCATTATTATAATCTCCAGTCGCGATGCCATTGATACTTGAAATTTGAGCCTGGTTAGGAAGATTCCGCATATCAAATTTTTTATTACCAAGGTTTTCCAGGTAGCTGCTGGCAAAGTTCTTTGCCTGGTAATGCAATGATGTTTTCAAAGCATCCTCAGTATAGACGTATTCTACACTTGCCCGGGCAAAAGCACTATAATTTCTAAACTTAAACTCTAAGGATTGCATCTGAGTAGCTGAACTCACCCTGCTTCTGACAGGAAATTGAACACTGTCTTCATAATAAGCCAATACAATTTCTGTAGTTCCATTGTTATCAAAATCTTTGGCGTAAACATCAAAGGATTTTTCCACCGTGGCCTGGTAATTATAATTAAGGCCTAAATTTCCAGCAACCAAATCTTCATCACCATCTCCATCAAAATCTTCTGCGACAATGGTATTCCACCATCCCGTTGTATTTTCTAATCCATATTCTTTTGTCACATCAGAAAAATTGCCCTGATCATTTTGATAAAAAGATATTGGCATCCATTCGCCCACCACAACCAAATCATCATCGCCATCCTGATCAAAATCAGTCCAGACTGCTGAAGTTACCAAACCGGGATTTACAAGATCCAGCGCTTTTTCCGCTGTGACGTCAACAAAATTTGGGACGCCATTATTACTTCTATTCTCCAGGAGATAGCTTTTTGGCGGGTAAGGATATTTCTGAGGAATGATCCTGCCTCCTACAAATAAGTCAATATCTCCATCATGATCAAAATCATTGGGCACAACACACGACCCGCTTGACTGCATTTCGGGAAGCGCATTTTTCGTTTTTGTAAATTTTCCTTTACCCGAATTCAGGTATAATCTGTCTTGTAATTTTTCTGGATTATCTACGAATTCATTGCCTCCGCTTACGATGTATAGATCGGCATAACCATCTCCATCGGCGTCAAATATCAATGCTCCCATATCTTCATAAAAGTCCTCTTTTTCCCATGGCCCATTCAGTTCATTGAAGTGACCATCCTGTTGCTGGACCAACATTTTACCTGGTGAGTTGGCGGCGCCTCCAATATATAAGTCATCGAGCCCATCTCCATTGATATCTCCCACAGCCAGTCCCGGGCCAAATCTGGATGTTTTATGTGGTAACAATAACTCGAATTGGAAATCATCGTATTCATTTTCTACATGATGAAATTCCAGATCATTTCTTCCAGTGATCTCAGATAACCAGGTTTTGCTTTTCGATGAAATAATACTCTTTTTTACTTCAGCATCGTTGTATTGCACGCTTAGCAATTGATTGGCAGGAACGTCATTCAAGATTTGTTGATTTCCGTCCGGCCACATTATTGAAATATTATCAATCACTTTAGTTTTACCAATTCCAAAATGTACTATGGGTTCCACCGAAGACTGGAAGCCCCGCGTTAGCGTAAGTTCCTGAAACTGCATCTGACCCTGACATTCTATTTGAATTTTTGTGCCGAGCCCAAAGCGGTTTCCTTCAGGTCCTTCCAGTTTAAATCTTATGTAATTGTTTTTGATCAATTTATCGGCCCTGTTTTCAAAAATCATGGCAACAGAGTCGATATTACTGATTACAATATCCAAGTCGCCGTCATTGTCCAGATCGCCGTATGCCGCTCCGTTGGAATATCCACTAAAATCCAGACCCCAGGATTTTGAAACGTTGGAAAAAGTCAGATCCTTATTATTGTGATAAGCATAGTTAGGTAATTTTTTACTTGGAATATCCTTGATTATCTCCAGGATACTTTTATACTTAGCACGGAAAGAGCGTTTTGCTAATCTCTTAAAAAAATCTTTATTGTTTACATCTCTTCGGGTGCCGGTTGATATAAAAATATCTTTCCATCCATCATTGTCTATATCCATAAACAATGGGCCCCAGCTCCAATCTGTTGATGTGACACCGGCCAGATTGGCTATATCACTAAAAGCAGTCCGTCCGTTTGGCTTGATACCCTGATTAAGCTGCATGATATTTTGCATGTATTGGTAGTGAAATCCAAGGTTTACGCTTTCCTCAAACATCGCTGGAGGCATGGCATTCAAGTTTGCCTTTCTCCTGAAATTATCTTCCGGTCTCATATCCAATTGCATCAAATCCAACAGCCCATCGTTGTTAAAATCAGCGACATCTACTCCCATACCATAAAATGCCGTATGTTTAACGGTTTCCTTCAACGACTCACTAAATGTGCCGTCTCCATTATTCATATAGAAATAATCGGGTGGGGTAAAATCATTTGAGATGTACAAGTCAAACCAACCATTTTGATTAAAGTCGCCCGCATTAACGCTAAGCGATTGCCCATAGCTCAAAAGACCAGCTTCAATGGTAACATTCTCGAAAAATCCTTGCCCATCATTCTGAAATAGATGGTCAGACTCATCAAGCTGTACACTATCCATTCGATTTCTGTAATATTGATTGGGACTTTGGAAATTGGCCATTGGGTAATTCGCGGTATAAACATCCATATCTCCATCATTGTCATAATCAAAAAATACGGCCTGGTAACTATGGCCACTGTCTGCCAAGCCTCTTTCTGCCGCAGACTCGGTGAAAGTCAGGTCTTTATTATTGATATATAATCTGTTGGTATGATCCGCTTTTTTATAACCTGCGACTGAAACATATATATCCAAATACCCATCATCATTTACATCTGCCATGGTCACTCCCGAATGCCATTGATGCTCACCGGCTACTCCGGATTTTGATGTGATGTCCTTGAAATCCAGGTTACCCCGATTAAGATAAAGCTTGTTCTCAACCATATTTCCTGTAAAAAAAATATCCTGAAGCCCATCATTATTTATATCGCCGATAGCCACGCCACCGCCTGTATATAAATATCTATAAATGAAAAAATTCATGGAGTCATCCTCGTGCAAGTCATTGCTAAATGTAATTCCGCTTTCCTCAGGGGAAACTGTGTGGTACAATTTCAAATTCTCATCAGTCCTTTTAAAACATGATGACAGTAGTAAAACCAAAAAAATAATTATAATGCCAAACTTCATCTATCCCTTCTAATATAATAATGGAAGACTCATTTACGAGCCTTCCATTATGTATAATTTTATAAGCCTTAATACCCGGGATTTTGGGTTATATTAGGATTTATGTCTCTCTCTCTTTGCGGAATCGGCAAAAGATAGCTCTTACTCGCGTCAAAGTTCGGTTGTGGTTCTAAAGAATTTGGGCCTTTGAAAACCTCATCTCCCAAATTTCTCCTCTTAATATCAAACCATCTTTTATATTCAAACGCCAGCTCAACCCTTCTTTCTTCCAATACAATATCCCTGAATGAATCTGTTGTCTGACCTGCCGGATCAACATCAAGAGGAAAAGTCGCAACATAATCAGGCCAATTTCTGGCCCTTTCTCTTACTTCATTTACATAACCCTGCGCTTCTGCTGTAGGGCCACTCACTTCATTCAATGCCTCAGCGGCAATTAATAGGACTTCTGCATATCTGTAAAGTGGGTAGTTATAGTCTGACCTTCTTCCATTACCTTCTGACATAGCAAAACTATTGTATTTAGAAATGTGCGGTCTTTTTGCCTGTGGAAATTCTGTATAGTGTACGCCTCTTACAGAAACAGTATCAAAGCTTGCTGTTTTACGATAATCCCTGTCATCCCAGTCGTCATAAACGTCCATAGATGGTACTATTATACTCCATCCACCACCAGATCCTGCAATTCCTGTTAAAGGAGACATTGTATCATCATTATCCGAGTGACGAACTCCTAAAAGGAAATCAACAGCAAAAATATGTTCTACAATACCATCGTGGTTATTTGGGTCAAATAGATCTTTATAATTAGGTACCAGGCCATATTCATAAATGTCTTTATTGTCGATCACAAATTTGGCATAGTCATAGGCCTCTTGATAATCTCCCAAAGTCAGGTGAACTGAAGCTAACATTGTGCCTGCCGTACCACGTGTAACTCTACTTCTTGCTCCGCCAGAATAAACATTTGGCAAACGACCGTCAACAAAGGCAAACTCCAAATCTGCAATAATATTTGCATATATATCATCCTCGGAAGTTCGTGTCATCTCAAGAGATGACTCAATGTCAGTCACAGGTCTGTCAAAATATGGCAAATCACCAAATAATCTGACAATGTTAAAATATGCAAATGCTCTCAGGGCTCT
The DNA here is from genome assembly GCA_964507705.1 of uncultured Roseivirgaceae bacterium. Taxonomy (GTDB): domain Bacteria; phylum Bacteroidota; class Bacteroidia; order Cytophagales; family Cyclobacteriaceae; genus JAAUQL01. The sequence continues at coordinate 4,726 of CAZDRA010000123.1, forward strand.
CGCCTCTGCCTCCAATTTCAATTTTAATCCTTCCTCAATATCGACCTCATGTGCGCCTTCAATAACCGTATTGGCCGCATTAATGATGTCGTATCCTCTTCTCCATATTAACCCGGAGTAATATTGCTCTGGAGTTGACCTGAATTCATTGAGCTCAAAATTATGTTGTCCTGTTCCTGAGTTACCAATATCTACCATATCACTTAATAAAACAAGTGCCTGAGTCCATTCTCCTCCCCAAGCATTATCTGAAGCCATTCTTCCATAAACACCGAACATTGCTGCTTCTACATCCTGATAGGACTTAAAAAATCCATCAGGAGATAAGATTGATTTTGGATCTTCCTCCAAATTTGAGCACCCGCACAATATCAAGGAAGCGACTGCGACTAAAGTTTTTATGCTATTTTTCATTTTATCGTCTTTTAAAAATTAATGTTATCAAACTTAAAATCCCAGGTTGAGTCCTACGGTATAGTTTTTAGTATTGGGGTAGCTACCGTAATCCATACCTCGTCTGGTACTTCTTCCACTTGTACTAACTTCAGGATCAAAACCCTTGTAATCAGTGCTGGTCCATAAATTTTGACCGCTAACATAAATACGCAATGACCGAATATTCAATTTTTCAACAAGACTGGATGGCAAACTATAACCCAATGAAACATTCTTCAGCCTAATGTAACTACCATCTTCTATCCATCTGCTGGATAAGCGTTGCGTTCGCTCTGTTGTAGCCATAGGTACGTCAGTATCCGTATTAGTAGGCGTCCACCTGTTCAATAAGGCAACGGTAGAATTTCGACGCCCTACACCATCTTCAAGCCATAGCCTTGTATAGTTAAGTATGTCGTTTCCCTGCACTCCCTGAAAGAAAATATTTAGGTCAAAACCTTTAAATCTGAAATTATTGTCCCAACCCCAATGAAAATCCGGATTTGGATCGCCAATAATAGTACGATCCTGATCATCCAATATCCCATCGTTTTCAATATCTCTAAACCTTTCACCACCGACACCTTCTGCATTGGTTAATAGCTCATCTCCACTTTGTTGCACTCCTTCATAGACGTAACCATAGAACAGGCCTATAGCTTCCCCTTCTCTCAACACATGCGTATTATTTATACCAATCATGTGACCTGGCCTTGATCTATAAAAAATATCGTTACCTTCCGGAAGTTCCAGCACCTCATTTTTATTGAATGATATATTAAAATTGGTATTCCAATTAATGGCTTTGACAATATCTTTTATACCTAGTGATAACTCTATTCCCTTATTTCTGGTTTCCCCAATATTCTTTAAATACGTACTCCCAGCGCCGAGATAATCTGGAATTGGAGCATCGAATAGTAGATCTGAAGTCGTCATATCATAGTAATCAGCTGTTAAAACTACCTTATCATCAAACAAGCCAAAATCTAAACCAAAGTTGGCTTGAGCAGTTTTTTCCCAAGCCAAATTACTATTGGCCAAAGACAGAGGGCTTACGGCATTAACCGGAGAACCATTATAAACAGACATCACAAAACGCAATTTAGCCAAGGATGAATAGGCTGAAACTGACTGATTGCCGGAGATTCCGTAACTTGCCCTAAGCTTCATTCTGCTTATGACTTCAGATTCGTTCAAAAAGCTCTCTTTATGGGCATTCCATGAAAAAGCACCTGATGGAAAAGAATCCCACTTATTCCCTTCTGCCAATGTTGACGATCCATCACGCCGGGCAGTTACGGTTAAAAGATAACGGTCTTTAAAATTATAGTTGATCCTTCCGTAGTATGAAATCAATTCCCTTTCGCTGAGATTTGAGTAGGGACGCTCAAAAACCGCCGCTGAGCCTAAATTCCAATATTCAGTAGCATCCGTTAAGAAACCGCTTCCTTTTGCACTTGAATTCATAGCTGTAAATGACTGATAAGAGAATCCGGCCATAGCAGTCAACGAATGACCACTATCAAAACTCTTTGTATAAGTAAGATAATTTTCTGATAGCAAACTTGTGTTTTTTCCGTTGCTGACTTGTCCTATCCCACCAAAATCACCGGCATAAAACAACTTACTGGACTCATATTCTCCCAACATGCTGTTAGCCGCAGTTGTACCCAAAACGGCCTTAAACGCTAAATCGTTGGTAATATCGAATTCTGCATAGATATTTGACTGCAAATAGTCTGTTATTTCCTCGGATATCCTTTCCCTGGACATAGCAACAGGGTTATCAAAACCTTGCAAATTTGGATCAGTCGAATAAGCAACTCCATCATCATCAAATATCCCAACTGTGGGTGAAAATACAAGAGCAGAGGTGAGCACGCCACCTCCCTGACTTCCAGACGATCCTTCCTGTGTCGAAATCTGATCGTTATTCACTCTTCTGGCAAAAAAGTTTACTCCTACTTTGATCCGTTTGGATAATCTGGCATCAATATTACTCGTTAGGGAGTATCTGCTAAAACCAGAATTTAAAATAATCCCTTTTTGATTATACACATTACCAGAAATATAGTATTGCACTTTATCACTTCCCCCGGAAATGGCTAGATTATTGTTAACAATATGACCGGTTTGCAATATCTCATCTTGCCAGTCCGTACCTTCTCCCAATGATCCGGGGTTTGGATAAGTTGGGGGGGAGCCATCAAAAGCATCAATATCATTCATATACTCTCCATGTTGCCTTGCATTCATAAGGTCATACTCATTTAGTATATTTTGTGTTGAATATGAGCTATTGAAATCTACATTAACTCTTCCTGAATTTCCTTTTTTAGTAGTGACCATAATTACTCCATTGGCACCCCTGGAACCATAGATGGCTGTAGCTGATGCATCCTTCAATATCTCCATCGACTCGATGACCTCGGCAGGAGGAAGTGATGCCCCCGGAAAACCATCAACTACATATAAGGGCGTATTAGAGGCATTAATGGATGTATTCCCCCTGACAATCACCAGATAATCGGCGCCGGGTTCTCCTCCATTGGTTGATTGTACCTGGACACCAGAAGCTCTTCCCTGTAATGCCTGAATTGGATCGGCAGTCGGGAATTGGTTCAATTCCTCTGATTTAACAGAAGCTACTGAACCTGTCAGATCAGATTTCCTAACAGTTCCATATCCCACTACAATAATTTCTTGAAGTGCTGTGACATCGGGTGTCATGACAAAATCGATGACCGATTTGTTTCCTACAACTACCTCTTCTAGTAAATAACCTACTGAACTAAACACCAATATAGATTCTTCACCAGGAACATCAAGGGAGTAGAAGCCTTCTGCATCAGTTACTGTGCCCTGTGATGACCCTTTCACAATAATGTTGGCTCCAGGGAGACCTTCTGAATCTTCGGAGCTTGTCACCTTACCAGTGATTGTAATGCCCTGGATAATGATTTCAAGGTTTTGGCTATCTGAAGATTTCCCTTTCTTTTCTGATACAATGATGCTTTTATTAACCTGCCTGAATTTAAGATTAGCTTCTTCAGATATATCAAGAAGTACATCCGAAACCAAAACTTTCCCGTTATACGTTTTGTTTAGCCTTAAATTACTGTTTACTTCACCTTTTTCATAGGCGAAATTATAACCTGTTTTTTGTTCAATCTTATTGAATACTTCTATAATAGAATTGTTTTTCAGCTCAATTACTATGTAGTGCTCTTTTACACTTTTTATTGACTGAGCTTGTCCATCACCTGCTAATAAGATGCCTGTGCAGATAAGTTGAGCAATAAGCCCATAAAATGTCCATTTACTTAACATGGCAATTTGCCTTAGTACATAATTATTCATAATTTTAAATGTTAATTTGATAAAAATTAATGTGAGCGAGGCTATTAATGATTCTGCTTCCAACCGGATCATGTGGCCTCGTTTTTTATTCTGAACGAGTGCTACCCGCTGTCCTGATATTTCATATTATTTAAAGTTTAGTTTTACATTTTTACCTTTTATTTCATACTCAAATTCATGACCGAATTGTAGAGCAACTAATATATTTTCAAGTGTTTCGTCCTCAAATTTCCCACTAAATCTCCAATCCTTTAGAGGGATTCTATTTGTCTTGATGCTCACGCCATACCAATTTTCCAGGTTGTTTACTATTTCCCGATATGTGGCGTCTTTAAAGAATATCATACCATCTTTCCACGAAACTTGCTTACTAAAATCAAATGGTGATTTTGAATAATTATGATCTCTTTTCGATACTGTTGCCATCTCTCCGGGATCGAGTATTAAAGAATTTAATTTTCCCGATTGGGTTGTCCCTTCAACTGAAACTTTACCGGTGACCAGGGCGATTTCAATATTTTCATTTGATGAAAAAGCGTTGATATTGAAAGACGTTCCAAGTGCGGTGGTAACAACAGATTCTGTAACTACTCTAAATGGCCGTGAAGTATCTTTACTAACATCAAAAAATGCTTCCCCTTCCAATATTACTTTCCTTTCATGGTCACCGAAATTCGATGGATACTTAATCTTACTTCCAGAATTTAATATAATTTTTGTGCCATCTTCGAGATGAAACGATAGCTTTTGGCCGGGTGCTGTACTTTTTTCAATTTGTACAATTGTTGAACGTTGCGCTACTTTTTCAGGAAATTGAAAAAATAAGACAACCATAAAAACAAGAATTAATCCGATGACAAGTCCGGGGGCAATATACCGGGAGCTACCCTTTCTTGAATATTTATGCAATTCATATCCTGTTTTTGGAAGTCTGTTTTTCGTATTATATCCAAGCTTGCTTTTCTCTTTATTCAGATTGAGCGAATTATAAATTTCTTCCATTTCGATGCGCTCGTGGATTTTTTCAAGCTTCCCACTCCATTTGCTATAATCACCTGAATTTACCTTTATCTTTTGCCAGATATTTTTAAACTCCCCTTCCATATCCATTGAAGCGTTTGGCTTTTCAATCCATTGCAGAATCTGCTTTACCTCCTCAGGTGAGCATTTATTATCAATATATTTTTTAAGCGATTTTAAATCCACGATTTTATATTTTACTCATTATACAAGTGAAGTTCCTTTCACCCTTAAAAAAAACTTTATTATTTTGAAGGGTATATCCTAATCCCTGTCCTCACGAACCCTAACTAAAATGACCTGTAAGAGAAAATAGTTCATGGAGACACGAACCAAGGGTGGGATGAAATAAATAACCTAAGAATCTGTGGCAGCATGATTCAACCAACACAAATTAGCATAAAGTAATTTTTAAGGGTATATCATAGTTCGATTGTATTATGAAATATGAATAAAGATTTTAATCTTTAACTTTTGTTGGAGAGGCTAAAATAAATGGAGTCTTTTTTATAAGCATGCCGAAAAACTCTTCAAGTTTAATCTCACTTTTTTCAATGAAGAGATCGAGGTCGAAGAAATTGTTCAGGAAGTTTTTTGAAAACCTGGCTCAAAAGAAAAACTATTTCTGATCCCTCTACTTTCAATGCCTACATTTACACAATTGCAAAAAAATATGAGACATACATCTATTTCAATTCCTAGACCAATAGAAATGACACGAATGAATGAAGTGATATATGAAGAGACAAAGCAAAGGATAAAATGAGAGTTGGATCAGTTACCTAAATTTAGTCGACTGTATAAAATTCATTAAAATTAAATATTAGATATTTTGTTAAATACCGTTAAATGAAAGAGGATATTATTAGAATTCTGGCAAAAATTTCATTCGTATTTTTATTTGGTTATCCATTATGTGCTATATCTCAGCAAACTGAAGTTAACCTGGATGTCAATAGATTAATTCAACCTTTAACAAATGAAGGGATTTTTCGTGATTCAGATTATTACAATTGGGGAGGTTCTATTGTTAAAGGCAAAGATGGAAAATATCATTTGTTCTATTCACGATGGAAAAGAGAGTATACTTTCTCTGGATGGTTAACATTTTCTGAAATTGCTCACGCTGTATCCAATAATTCTTCTGGACCTTGGGCATAAATGGAAACAGTTTTGAAAGGGAGAGGGAAAGGATATTGGGATGAGATTACTGCTCACAATCCTAAAATAAAATATTTTGAAGGCAAATACTATCTATATTATATAGCAACAAATTTTGGAGGTGAGGGTTATACTGATGAACTTCTAAAAGCTACAAATGAAAAATCGCTAAAAGGCAACAACAGAAGAATACTTCGTGAAAACCAAAGAACAGGAGTCGCTATTTCAAATTCCATTAATGGACCTTGGGAAAGAATGAACAAACCTCTAATAGAACCTACTGGACCTATTGAAACATTAACAGTTAATCCGGCAATAGATAAGGGGAAAGATGGCAACTACTATCTCATTGTTAAGGGAGATAAACCCAATGAATCAAGGTTTATACGCAACCAGGCTATAGCTATTGGTAAAACACCTATAGGGCCATTTACAATGCAACCTAATCCTGTCATTGGAAATTTAGATACTGAAGATGCGTCAATGTGGTATAATAAAGAGAACAGTATGTTTTATGCTGTCTTCCATGCCCATACTTATATTGGATTGATGATTTCTAATGATGGGTTGAATTGGAAGAGAGCACAGAATTATAATATAACAAGTAAAAAAGTACTTCTGCAAAACGGTACTTTTTTAATTCCTGACCGCATGGAGCGTCCTTTTATTTATGTGGAAAACAGTAACCCTACTGTACTTTGCCTTGCAATAAAAAAAGATAATGATTCTTATACCATCTTTATTCCATTGCTAAAGAATGAGTAGTTTAAGTAGCGAAAAACGGTATTATCACGGGTTAATATTTTGCTATAACCACTTGCAATTAATACAATATGGTTTTTTCTATCAGATTCAACTGAAAGGGACTCTAATGAGTTTGCTATTGGGTACTCAGTTACCTTTAATGAGGAAAAGGGGAAGTGTAAAATACCCTACTCTTTTGCTCGTGTCCTCACGAACCAAGGGTCGGATGAAATAAATAATCTGAGAATCTGTTGGAGTATGATTCTACCGACACAAATCAACATAAAGTAAATTTTAATTTTTAGGGGTATGTCATAGTTCGATTGTATTATGAAATATGAATAAAGATTTTAGCCTTTAACTTTTGTTTGAAGAGGTTAAAAAATAGGCATCCATAACTATTTAATGAAAAACGATCTTGACGATATAATTTACAGGCTAAAACAAAATGATAAAGAAGCATTTAACCTGCTTTTTTATATGTATGCCGAAAAACTTTTTAAGTTTAGTCTCACTTTTTTCAATGAAGAAGCCGAGGCCGAAGAAATTGTTCAGGAAGTTTTTTTAAAAATCTGGCTCAAAAGAAAAACTATTTCTGATCCCTCTACTTTCAATGCCTACATATACACAATTGCAAAAAATATGATCTTCAATAATTTGAAGAAGAATATTTACAGAAAAAAATATGAGACATACATTTACTCCAATTCTCAAACCAGCCGAAATGACACAGAGAATGAAGTGATATATGAAGAGACAAAACAAAGGATAGAAAGAGCTATGGAACAGTTGCCTAAAAAAAGAAAGGAAGTCTTTTTACTTAGCCGACGTGAGGGCCTCAAGAACAAAGAAATTGCTGAAAAGCTTGATATTTCCATTAAAACAGTAGAAACACATATGAGTTTATCTTTGAAATATTTAAGAGAAATATTCCATATAGATGCAGATAAAATGATGTCGCTTACCCTCCTTATTCTATTCAATTTTTAGTTTCTTAGGTTCTGCCCGAGCCACAACAATTCAGGGCAAAGGAAATAATTTCTGAACTCAGTAAATTAAATGATTTGCAGTTTGCTGAATCCCATGTTAATAATTGATTTTTCTGACGCAGGATATGGGTTTATTAGTTCAAAGGTTCAAGGGTTTAGAGGCTGAGAGTAATTAGAGAGGTTTCTTGCCAGACTTTATTGAGTCTGAAACAGAACTGTAATAAAACTTTTTGTCTGCGATTGTTTGATCTTTTCGGGGGAATTTACTGAGCTCTGAATTTATTCAATGCTGAGTACAACCTTAGATTTGAAAATTTGATCTTTTTACTACGAATACCAATAACCTTCCAATTTATCCATTTGCTTCAACTTAGTCCAACTGAATAGAAATGTTTTGCAATGCTGTTTTAATTGGATTTTATACAATAATTGACTAGTGTAAAGAATTCTAATAAAGCGAATTAATATAAAAAAGTTGTATCTT
>CAZDRA010000124.1:0-12877 GCA_964507705.1 uncultured Roseivirgaceae bacterium
TCAATTGCTTCATATTCATCTTCAAAAACCTTTGCAGGTCCAGTGAATTTTTCGCCTTCTTTGCCTGTAATTTTTGCTACTGAACCCTCTTCAGCTAAGTTGCCATAGAGAATTTGAATATGACCTACGGCTTTAATAGGATTATCAAATGGACGAATGATCTTTTGTCCTTTTTCTAAATCTGCTACTATCTCCAGATTTTCACCGAATGTCTTTCCGGTAACGGTTTGGCAGTTTCCATCAAAGTACCCTTCTTTTAATAATAATTTCATTACCCCTGGTACTCCCCCAATATTATGAAGATCTTCAATCAGATATTCACCACTTGGTTTTAGATCTGCGATGAAAGGAGTTTTATCACTTATTCTCTGGAAGTCATCAATATTTAACTCAACCTCAACTGCTTTGGCCATGGCCAACAAATGAATTACTGCATTTGTCGATCCACCAAGTGCCATGATCAAAGTAATTGCATTTTCAAAAGATGCCTTGGTCATGATATCTCTGGGTTTAAGATCTATCTCCAAAAGATGTTTGATGGCCTTGCCGATATCAAAACACTCATGACCTTTTTCCGGACTTGTCGCCGGACTCGAAGAAGAATAGGGGAGGCTCATACCCAAACATTCTATTGCCGCTGCCATAGTATTGGCTGTGTACATTCCACCACATGCTCCTGCTCCGGGAATTGAGTTTTTAATTATACCTTTATAATCTTCCTCATTTATCTTTCCTGCAAGCTTTTCTCCATAAGCTTCAAAAGCAGATACGATATTAAGATCTTTACCTTTCCATTTTCCTTTTCTAACTGTACCGCCATACACCAAGATGCCGGGTCGGTTTATTCTGCCCATCGCCATCATTGCTCCGGGCATATTTTTATCACACCCAACAACTGGAACAACGGCGTCGTAAAACTGGGCATTTACTACAGTTTCTATAGAGTCGGCAATTAACTCCCTAGATGGCAATGAATACTTCATGCCTTCGGTACCATTTGTAATACCATCACTTACACCAATAGTGTGAAAAATAAGACCCATAAGCCCGTTTTCATCAATGCCTTTTTTGATTTGATCTGCAAGGCCATTAAGGTGCATATTGCAAGGGTTTCCCTGAAAACCTGTGCTCACCACGCCAATTTGTGCCTTTTTCATGTCGGCATCATTCATGCCTATGGCATATAACATGGCCTGAGCTGCAGGCAAGCTTTCGTCTTGCGTGATTTTACTACTGAATTTGTTGATATTCTTTTTCATAATGACTAAAAAAAAACCTTTCTGTTTAAGAGAAAGGTTTTAGTTTTTTAAAATCTAAAGCACAACTCTCTCCTCATGCACCGTTGATAAGGACCACGACAGTAAGGACTAAGAGTACTATAGATGATAATTTTTTCATTTACTTATATAATTAATATTATATTTTTCTTCTTCCGATTTTTAAAGGAAACAAAAGTCGATTATAATAATTTAAATTCAAAGAATTCAGGAAAAATATTTTTAACAAATTCCACTATCAGCTTTCAGCTTTTGTTTGTCCGGGCGGGGCCTGTCTGCAAATATCAGAAACCCAAATAGCTCAGACCAAACCACAGAATGCAAAAGCCTCGTATTATTGACGTATTCATGTTTCGCCTTCGCATAATTGATTAAGGGTCTACCGACAAAGGCAGGCTTTTGCCGTCGAGAGGGTATCATCTTTTAAAAGGCCGATAAACCGTAACCTTCCCGTGTTTATTATAATTTAAGTTTAGTTCACTTACGCCAACTTTCTTGCCACTAAAGCTGGTGTTTTGGTGTGCTACTTTATAATGATTTTTTCCCAATACTTCAAACACAATGGCAGTGTGGTGCGTCATAGTTTCGGTGTGAATGGTATTGCCTATCTGGTATTCTAACTTGATATTTTCCATTTGAAGGATATCGCCTGGATAAATACGGTCTTTTTTTGGGTTGATCTTTTTGCCAAATACATAAATATTTTCCTGGTTGCTGCGATCAAGATAGGCTCCGGCATGATCAAGTGCTGCGGCAGCCAGATCCCAGCATTCACCTCGACCAACTTGCAAGCCTATGACAGTATCAATATATTCGATAACCTTTTGGTTGAGTTTGGGGTCACCAATATTCCATGAAAAACATATGATGCAAAGGAAGTAGAACTTCATATTGAATTGAGTTTTTATAAACTATGCAATGATTGTTGAAAACTATTTTAACATATATTCAGCAAAAGTAACAATAAGATTATATTTTTATATACCCTCAATTACTAAGCAATTAAACTTATGTCTCTTATTCGAATTGTAATTTCTGTCGGGGTATTGATGCTTGTGATTTTCATCTTCGCCGCAAATGAAAATGAGGACATTTCTAAAGATCAAATTGGTTTTATAAATGGCATTAGCTTTGTCGCTCCCTCCAGAGAATTAGATATTGATCCATTTCCTCCAATAAAAAATATAAACGCCAACTGGATAGCCGTGATGCCTTATGCTTTCGTCAATGAAGAAATTGGAGAAGTGATTTTTGAGCATGACAAACAATGGTGGGGTGAGCGTTCTGAAGGTGTGATTAAAACGATAACGATGGCCAGGCAACAACATCTCAAAATTATGCTTAAACCCCATGTCTGGGTTAGGGGGCATGGTTGGACTGGTGACTTTAAGTTGGATTCTGATGATGACTGGGAAAAATGGGAATCGAGCTACACATCTTATATTATGAATCATGCACGGATAGCAGATTCTCTGGATGTAGAAGCATTTTGCATTGGACTGGAATTTAGAAATGTTGTGAAGGAAAGACCGCAGTTTTGGGTTGGATTAATAAAAAAAGTAAGAGCTGTGTATCACGGACCTGTGACTTATGCAGCCAACTGGGATAATTATCAAAATGTAACCTTCTGGTCAGAGCTCGATTTTATAGGTATTGACGCATATTTCCCGGTTTCGCAAAATAAAACTCCTTCTTTACTTGAAATGAAAAAATCATGGCAAAAGGAAAAGAAACTGCTCAGGGACTTCAGCGAATCACACGGAAAGCCAATTGTTTTTACAGAATACGGTTACAGAAGTATAGACAAAGCGGCAGGAAATCAGTGGGAATTGGTGCATCATAGACGATACAATGGCACACCAAATTTTGAAGCGCAGGAAAACGCCTACCAAGCTTTATTTGAATCTTTCTGGGAAGAGCCATGGTTTCTGGGGGGGTTTTTATGGAAATGGTATCCTTATGCTCAGGATAAAATAGATCCGGACAATTCAGATTATACTCCCCAAAAGAAACCTGTTGAAAAACTTATACAGGAATGGTATAAAAAGCGTTGACATTCACTTCATTTCAATTGTAGATTCTATATTTGCGATTTGAATGTTTACACCTCTTTTTATAAAAGTTAAATGACAAAAATAGGCCCTCTTACCAAATTCTTAATTTGGCGAAGAAATCACATCAACGATGCGAGATTTGTAATGTTGTTGAGCGTTGTGGTAGGGATTGGTGCAGGACTTGGTGCGGTGATTATCAAGAGGTCTGTAATGTTTATAGAGCAAATGCTGACTGAGGGATTTTCAGATGACATTCATAATTACATGTATTTCATCTATCCCGGTGTAGGCTTGTTGATCGTAGTTTTATTCCAAAAATTTATCTTAAAAAAACCAGTCGGTCACGGAATTCCCAATGTGCTGTATGCCATTTCTAAAAACAGCAGCCTGATCAAAGCCTATCAAATGGTGGCCTCAATTATCACGAGTTCTATCACTGTGGGTTTTGGAGGATCAGTAGGTTTGGAAGGGCCCACAGTTTCTACAGGTGCAGCAATAGGATCAAATGTCGGAAGGTTATTGCGGCTTGACTATCGTCGGATTACCTTACTCGTTGCTTGTGCATCTGCGGGAGCGATGTCGGCTATTTTCAAGGCGCCGATTGCGGCGATCATTTTTGCGCTGGAGGTGCTTATGTTAGATCTCACCATGGCAGCGCTTGTGCCTTTGCTTATTTCGTCTGTCACGGCTGCCTTAGTTTCATATGTTTTTATGGGACAAAATACGGTTTACAATTTTCAGGTGATTGAGCATTTTAGTGTTGGAGATGTTCCGTTTTATATCATCCTGGGAATTTTGGCAGGTTTTATATCACTTAGTTTTACGGGTATTTACAATGTAGTCGAAGACTTATTCGATAAGATAAATACATGGTATGCTAAACTTTTTGTGGGCGTTTCTATCCTTGGGGTTTTACTATTCTTTTTGCCTTCATTGTATGGAGAGGGTTATGATGTGGTAAGCTCCAGTTTAAGAGGTGATTACACTGAACTATTTAGAAACAGCATGTTTTATGATTATCGAGACAATACCCTTGCTATAATTTTCATGCTTGTTGCCGTGATATTTTTAAAAAGCATTGCTACCTCAGCGACATTTGGGGCCGGGGGTATTGGTGGTATTTTTGCACCAACCTTATTTATAGGTGCCAATACCGGTTTGTTCTTAGCGGAAATTTTGAAATACTTTGGGTATGAATCTGTCATCTCAAGTAATTTTGCTTTGATTGGTATGGGCGGATTGATAGCCGGTGTGCTTAACGCTCCTCTGACTGCAATATTTCTCATAGCCGAATTGACAGGAGGCTACCATCTTTTTATACCTCTTATGATTGTTTCTACCATCTCATATACCACCATCAATTATTTTACAAAAACATCTGTTTACACCAGACAGTTGGCAAAACGAGGTGAACTGTTTACACATGACAAAGACAAGATGGTCATTTCACTGATGAATGTTAAGGATCTTTTGGAGACTAAATTTAAAACCATTCACAAAGATGCCAACCTTGGAGATTTGGTAAAAGTGATCACAAAATCCAAGAGAAATGTTTTTCCGGTGGTGGACGAAAGCAATATTTTTTATGGTGTCGTACATCTCAATGACATTAGAGATGTGATCTTTAAGCCGGAACTATATGAATCTGTCATGGTATCAAGTTTGATGCATGCCCCTATGACCTCAGCCACCAGAACAGATTCCATGGAAGACATCGTCGAAAAATTTCAGAAGACGGCCCAATTCAATATTGTGGTATTGGAAGACGGTAAGTATGTAGGATTTGTATCTCGTGCTAATGTGTTTTCTAAATACAGAAAGATGCTCAAAGAGTTTTCGGAGGATTGATTATGAGTAATTTACACGATTTGCAAAATACTTTATAAACAACTGATAATCATATATTTAATTTGCAATTCATCATTAATAATTAATAATTTGACGAAGTGTTGTTATATTGCACTATGGATATTTTTGAAATAGAATCAGTTTTATCGAAATTATACTGGCGTAAAAAGGATGTTACCTTAGCCGAAATACCTGAAGATTTGAAGAAAGATTTCAATGTTTTTTTTATTGGTAAAACATTCACCCTACATGACAATACACCTCATTTTTATTATCATGATTTTGTTGAATGGTTTCACAAAGTAGTATATCATAAAGGAATAACAGATTGAAATGACTATTGACAACGAAATTGAAAATAACCTAAAAACAATAGATGAGCTAAATTTTCATCTTACTGATTGGAGTGATGAATTGATGGAGAGGGTAAAAATTGATTTTACTTACTTCTCAAATAAAATTGAAGGGAACGCACTGACCTATGGTGAGACAATCGGAATTTTAGCCAAAGGAATTCAACCAAAGCAAAGGTCTTTGCAAGATGTTTTCAATATCGAAACCCACAAAAGCTTTATAGATAAATTATTTGATAGTTACCACACCGACATATCCGTTGAATATATCATTGATCTTCATAAACTTTTTATGGAGAGTATTTTTCAGTGGTCACTGGGAACTGGGGACAATTACAGCCCGGGGATTTTGAAATGGGCCAACAATGGTGCTATGCGACCTAATGGAGAAATGAAGTATTTCATGGATTACAAAAAGGTGCCAAATGCTTTAGAAGAGTTATGTCGTAAGACAAATGAAGATTTAAAGCAGCAAGGAGCGAATACAGTTTTGATTGCTTCAAACTTTCATCAAAGATTTATTGGCGAAATTCATCCATTTGTTGATGGGAACGGAAGGTTGGGAAGGATACTGACAAATCAAATTTTATTAAGAGGCGGCCTGTCTCCTGTTTCATTTGAATTTGGTGAGAAGTCAAGATTGGATTATATTAAAATGATGGATATCAGTGACACAACAAAACCCGATACCATGAAAGAAAGTTATTTATTTTTTTCAAATATGGTTGTGAAAACTATTATGAAAAAAGCATCAAGACAATAGATTATTATTGATAATCCATTTCCAAATTAATGCCTCGTAACAAACTTTTCTAAGTCAATATCTTTTTCTCCACGAAGTAATTTTTCCGGAGTTCCCACATCCAACCAGTAAGAACGATCATCGACATATCCTAATATTGTATGATCCTTTGCCAGCCTCAGATAAGAATCAATAATAGAAAAGCTGCCTTCTTCAGTTAATAAGTTGAAGATACGGGGATCGATGATGTGAAGACAAGAAAATGCAATTTGTTCCAGGGGTGCGGCAGAACTAGAAGCAAGAATTTTTTCTCCGGAAATGACGTTTTCCCATCCGCAAAGTTTTTTTTTGTTATCAAAAAGAAAAAATCTGCTCCCGGGCCGATGCCTTACCAAAAGCGTTGCCAAGGCATTTTGTTTTTTATGATAATTATAAAAATCCAATAAATCTATATCAGTAATCGTATCGACATTGTGCACCAGAAATGGTTCATTATCATCAAAAAACCAGGAAGCTAGTTTTAGACCACCACCAGTATCTAGCAATTGGTCAGATTCATCCGATATTTGTATGTTGATATTGAAGTTGTTTTTGGATTTTAAGAACTCAATTACCATATCGGCGTAGTGGTGAACATTAACTATTATTTCATCAAACCCATAGTTTATTAATCTTCTTATCACAATCTCAAGTAGGGGAGTTTCCCGGATTTTGGCAAGCGCTTTTGGCCTATCGTTGGTAATTGGCTTTAGCCTTGAGCCAAGGCCGGCAGCAAATATCATCGCTTTCATATTTTCCCTTGTTCTCTATGGATTAATTTGACTTTGACCATATCTTCATATTTTTCCAATAGATGCTCGGCCATTCGCTCGGCGCAATAAACAGACCTGTGTTGCCCGCCTGTGCACCCAAAAGCTATTTGCATATTATCAAATTCGCGATTGATAAATTTATCTGCCGATTGTTCTACAAGCTGATTTGCGCTATTCAAAAATTCATCTGCTTCTCCGCCTGATTTAAGAAAATTTGTAACGCCTTTGTCTTTGCCATTTTTATCCTTGAATCTATCATAGCGACCCGGATTATGAATGCATCTACAATCAAAAACAAAGCCTCCTCCATTACCGTGTTTGTTGTCAGGTATTCCTTTGCGATACGAAAAACTAATTATTTCAATATTTAGTGGTACTACAGTATCGAAGTCTCTTTTGAATTTCAGTAATTTCCTGGATGCTGTAAGGCTTTTCAATACTTCCCGGAGATAAGGAAATTCATTGGGGAAAAGGTTGTTTTTTATGATATAATCCAACTGCTTCAAAGCATAGGGTATGCTTTGAAGAAACTGTGTTTTACGTTCGTAAAATCCTCTGAATCCATAAGCGCCCATAGCTTGCATCAATCTGATCAGCACAAAACCTCTAAAATAATTTACCCATACTTTTCTGTCAAAACTGATGTAATTTTCTAATGTATCCAGATAGTGATCAAGCAAAAGATCTTTGACATCTGCAGGAATATTTGCTTTGGAGTCATACAAAATCGAAGCGACGTCGTATTGCAGGGCTCCTTTTCTACCTCCCTGGTAATCAATAAAATACGGCTCACCATCCAGCATCATAATATTCATGGACTGAAAATCGCGATACAAAAAATAGTTTGAATCTGCTTTTAATAAATAATCTGTAAATTTCTGGAACTCGTCTTCGAGCAATTGTTCATCAAAAGGAATTTTGGCCAATTTCAAAAAATAGTATTTGAAATAGTTCAAGTCCCACATCATGGATTGTTTGTCAAATGATGATCTTGGATAGCAAAGACTATAATCCAGGCCTTTTGACGCATTGATCTGAAAATCCGGTAACCTTGTCAAGATAGATTTATAGGCCTTAATGACTGAACCTGGAAATACACCTACCAATTTTCTTTTTTCTTGCAGAAAATCAAAAAGAGTTTTTTTACCCAGATCAGAGATCAAATATAATTTCCCATTTTCATCTTCAGCGAAAAGCTCTGGAACAGGAAGTCCAATTGATAAAAAATGCTTAGTGAAACTCAGAAAAGCCTTGTTTTCTTTCAGGTCTTCACTGTAAACCCCTATGGCAGTCTTGGTTTCTCCATGTATTCTGTAATATTCTCTGTAAGATCCCGATTGAGGCATAGTATCAATTTGTACTGCTTTTTCACCAGCCCAATTTTCAAAAATATTATGTAACGCTGCGATATCTACCACCCTGTAAATTTATTGGCGAAGATAATTCAATTTGAGCAAGACGCTAACTATTGATTAAAATTTTAAGTGATAAATCTTGCCCATAGATATTGCATAAATTGAATTGGATAGTACCTGTCAATATTTCACCTTTTGTAGGGTAAAACATTTTGAAACGATTATAAAATGCAAAGTATAACATTGAACACAGCTATACTTTGCATTTAATTTTTGAAAGTCATTACTTTGGGTTGGCATTTAAAAATTTTAAGAAATAACAATTTAAAAAATGAATTTATCAAAATTAATTACTATTTCATTTTGTCTCATATTTGTTTATTCAGTTGGCTATTCTCAGCATGTAAAGTTTGGTGTATCTGAAGAAACCACGATGACAGTTTCGGGGACTTCCACACTGCATGATTGGGAGTGTGACATAAAATCCTTTACAGGAAATATTGAAATCGCAGAATCTATTGTTTCTAAAAATAAGGTTGAAAGTGGTGATGAAATTCATAGCATGACGATTGTGATACCGGTAAAAAATATTGTGAGCCCAAGAGGTGCAACTATGGATGGCAAAATTTATAAAGCATTTAAATCGGATGAACACCCGGAAATAATTTTTGAATTGAAGAATAACAAAGTTTCGGCAACTGATGGTGATGAATTTACCGTTGATGCTAAAGGGAAACTAACTATGGCGGGTAAAACAAATCAAGTAGAACTTACAGCTCTGGGGATGTTTTTGCCTGATGGCAAATTGAGTTTTAAAGGAGTTTATAAAATGAATATGGTAGATTTTGATATGACGCCACCTACTGCGATGTATGGACAAATCGTAACAGGAGAAGAAGTTGAAATCAAATTTGAATTAATTGTAACAAAATAGAATTATAGATTATGAATATTAAAAAGTCATTTTTTTTATATATCGGTGTTGCTGTAGCAATAATATCACTTGCTGTCAATGGTTGTGTAACCAACAAAAGTTCCACTGGAAAAACCGACGATTCCAAAGAAAGTACAAACCAGGAAAATATTAAAGTAGATATTGGTATTGAAAAATATACCGACTCCATTGCTGCTACTAATGTTACTTTCACCATGTTGCCAATTCCTGCCGGTGAGTTTATTATAGGTAGCACCGAATCTGAGGCAAAAAGAAATAGTGATGAGGGACCACAGAAAAAAGTGAAGCTGGATGCCTTTTGGATGATGGAGACAGAAATGACGTGGGATTTATTCGAACTGTTTATCGATGTAGAAAAAAGCGCATTGGTAGGGTATGCATCTGACGTGAGCAAAGTAAAAGCCGATGCAGTAACAAGGCCAAGCACACCATATCTCGATCCGAGCTTTGGCATGGGAAAAAGAAACTATCCCGCAATATCCATGACACAATTTGCGGCTCTGAATTTTTGCAAATGGCTTTCTGAAGTGACCGGAAAATTATATCGACTTCCAACAGAAGTAGAATGGGAATATGCATGTAAAGCCGGCACAACTACTGCATACTCATTTGGAGACAATGTGGCAGAGTTGGATGACTATGCATGGCACTGGGAAAATAGTGATGATTCGTATCATCAGGTAGCACAAAAAAAACCTAACCCCTGGGGATTGTACGATATGCATGGAAATATTGCAGAGTGGACCGTAGATCAATATCAGGAAGATTTTTATGCAAGCTTGAAGGATGGTGCATTAAATCCCTGGAGAATTCCTACAAGCCTGCACCCTAGATCAGTGAAGGGTGGCAGTTGGGATGATGACGCAGAAGCACTGAGATCTTCCGCAAGGCTAAAGTCAAAACGTGATTGGCAGAAGAGAGACCCTCAGATTCCAAAAAGTTTTTGGTGGAATACTGACGCACCATTTTTGGGCATCAGAGTTGTAAGACCTGCGAAAGAAATGTCAAAACAAGAAATAGAAGCATATTTTGCGATGGTGCTTGACGAATAAAATAAACTGAAACTAATCGTATTATAAATCTTTAAATAAATACCCAAAATGAAAAGCGAAAAAAGTATTGATAGAAGAAATTTTCTAAAAGGGTCAGTAATGGCAACCGGTGGCGTAATGATGGCCGGACTCCCTGCTAGTGCCAGTGCATTTGTAAATCCTAGTGCAAAGAAATTGAAATTGGCACTCGTTGGATGTGGAGGAAGAGGAACAGGTGCTGCTGTTCAGGCACTGACTGCTGATCCGAATGTGCAGTTAATTGCGATGGCTGATGCGTTCAAAGACAGATTGGATAGCAGCCTGAACAATATCATGAATTCTGATCTGGCGGATGACAGAAAGAAAAATGTTAAAGTCAAAGACGAAAATAAATTCGTTGGCTTTGATGCTTACAAAGAAGCAATTAAAGACGCTGACGTCGTCATTCTTGCAACACCTCCAGGATTTAGGCCTTATCATTTAGAAGAGTGTATTAATCAGGGCAAACATATATTTTGTGAGAAACCATTAGGGACAGATGCAGCAGGAATAAGAAAATGCCTGGACTTAGTGAAGCTTGCTGAAAGCAAAAAACTAAATATAGTTGTTGGACTTCAAAGGCACTATCAAACAAAATATCGCGAGCTAATTAAGCGAGTAAATGATGGCGCAATTGGTGATGTCATCTCAGGACAAGTTTACTGGAATGGAGAAGGAGTTTGGGTAAGAGAAAGAAAGCCCGAATACACAGAGATGGAATATCAAATGAGGAATTGGTATTATTTCAATTGGCTTTGTGGAGATCATATCGTTGAGCAGCATATTCATAATATTGATGTATTTAATTGGATTAAAGACGCATATCCTGTTTCTGCCCAGGGAATGGGTGGACGTCAGGTAAGAACAAGTAAAGATACCGGAGAGATATTTGATCATCATTATGTAGAATTTACCTATGAAGATGGATCTGTCTTAAATAGCCAGTGTCGTCATATCAAAGGATGTATGAATAAAGTTTCAGAAACTATCATTGGTACAAAAGGAAAAGTTGATACGAGCGGAAGCGGTAGTATTTCCGACCTGAAAGGAAATTCAATTTATATGCACAGAGGCAAAAATGATCCAAACCCATATCAGGTAGAGCACGATGAACTATTTGCTTCAATAAGAAGTGGGGGTGTGATCAACAATTTGAAAAATGGTGCTATGTCAACCATGACTTCAATCCTTGGAAGATATGCAACATATTCTGGTGTTGAGGTAAAAATGGAAGATGCACTTGCATCGGAAGTTCAGTTGATGTCTGCAACAAATAAATGGAGTGACAATCCTCCAATTATGCCCAATGAAGATGGATATTATCCTATTGCAATTCCAGGAAAATCCTTGGTTTTTTAAATTAAATGGAATAGAGATTAAATCCCGATACTGATTATTAGAATAATTACAGTATCGGGATTTTTTATTTACCAGCAATCTATTTTTAAAGTGAATCACTAGTAATGAAAAGAAGAAATTTTGTAAAAAGCAGTTTTCTTGCAACAGGTATCACGGCTATCACAGCCGGATCGAGCATGGCCATGACATCTAAGAAGAAGAAAAAAATTGACTTCAAACTCAAATATGCTCCTCACTTTGGGATGTTCAAAAATAGTGCTGGAAGTGATCTTATCGACCAGATCAATTTCATGACCGAAAGAGGATTTACCGCCATAGAGGATAATAGAATGATGCGAAGAGATGTCACAATGCAAACAAAAATAGGAGAAGCTCTTGCCAAAAATAACATGGATATGGGCGTATTTGTGATAGATAAAGGAGGTAACATGGAGAATACCCTGGCCGCTGGTAATCCCGAATATGTTGATATATTTTTAGAAGGCTGTAGAAAAGCTGTTGATGTTGCTAAGCGAGTCAATGCTAAATGGATGACAGTAGTGCCTGGAGGTTTTGAAAGAAGCTTACCCATCGGAATTCAAACAGCCAATGTTGTTGATGCTTTGCGAAAAGGGGCAGAGATATTGGAGCCTCATGGATTAGTGATGGTACTTGAGCCACTCTCTGATTCTCCTGATCTATTTTTACGCACCTCAGAGCAAACCTATTTGATTTGCAAAGCAGTAAACAGCCCATCATGTAAAATCCTTTATGACATTTACCACATGCAAAAAAATGAGGGGCATTTGATGCATAATATTGATCTCACTTGGGATGAAATTGCCTATTTCCAGATTGGTGATAATCCGGGAAGAAAGGAGCCAACAACCGGAGAGATAAACTATAAAAATATCTTCAAACACATTTATTCAAAAAACAAAGATTTCATTTTAGGAATGGAACACGGCAACTCAATGGAAGGTGAAGAAGGGGAAGAAAAAGTGATTGAAGCTTATATTGAAAGTGATAGTTTTTAAAGACACTTTGTTTAATTAATAATTAATTATTAATTA
>CAZDRA010000125.1:0-12655 GCA_964507705.1 uncultured Roseivirgaceae bacterium
ACAAATATAAACGACCTATTCCCATGGCTAGTGCCCTCACGAAAAATGATCTAACTGGACTTGCAACAAAAAACTGGACAAATAGTTAAGCGCAATAAGTTTATAAAATTGTTGCCAACTATAAAACCAAGCAACCTGATAGATAGACATTTAAAGCATAGAAATTTTGCTTGATTGACATTTGTGGTGTAAATTTACACCAAAATAAAATATTATGGCAAGACAGAGTATTTCATTAACTCAACCCAATGATGAGTGGCTAAAAAATCAAGTTGACAGCAAAGAGTATTCAAGTAAAAGTGAACTTGTAAACGATTTAATTAGGCAAGCAAGAAAACAACAAAGACGAATTGACTGGATAAGCTCTAAATTGGAAAAAGCTGAAAATAGCGGATTTACTAATTACAACAAAGAACAAATATTAGCAGAATCAAAGTCTTTGACTTAATGGCTAATTATAAACTTAGTAATGTAGCAAAAGATGACTTAATTAGAATTCACCGCTATGGAGTTGATAAATTTGGAATGACTCAAGCTAATAAATATTTTGATACATTTTTTGAGTATTTTGATACTATAGCTGAAGCTCCTCTTTCATTCGAATCAGTAGATTACATAAAGACTGGATATAGAAGATGTGTATGTGGTGCTGATAGTATTTACTTCAAAGTGAATAGTAATATTGTAGAAATTATGGCGATTATAGGAAGACAAGATTTAAAGAATATTCTGTAACTTAAAAAATTACGATTGGTAGCACCAAGCCGAATAGCCAAAATACCCTTAAAAAAAAGCCTCGATGACAGCAGCGTTCTTTGAGGTTTTTTTAATGGTTTTGCTTAAAGCACAAACATTGGATTTTCATCATTTAATTCCATAAAAAATCCATTAGATTAGTACTCATAACACAAAAGATATAATCGCAATAAGTTTATAAAATTGTTGCGTGTAATTGAGAATGAAATCGGAAACAAAAAATATTTACATTATTGCAGGGGTATTATTTTTAATTACTTCGGCAGTAAATTTAGAAATGCCATTGTTTAAGACCTATGCCGAAAATGAAAATTATGGTGTTGGAATGGTTGGTTTTGCGTTTGCATCATATATTGGTGGATTGCTTCCTGTTGCATTACTTTTTGGTGGACTTTCTGATAGAATAGGAAAGAAGAAAGTTTTGATTATAGCAATGGCTTTATCAGTTTTATCGATATTAGTAATAAGTGTTTTTCCGAATATATATACTTTGTTTATAGCAAGAATTTTGGTAGGCAGTTCTGTTGCTCTAGCAATTTCAACTGGCAGTAGTTTTCTATCAGAGTTATTTTTAAATGATAAAGAAAAGAATGCTTCCAATCTTGTTGCCTTATCTACAACTTTGGGATTTGGTGGAGGCGCTTTGATTACAAGTATATTTCTGGCGTTTTATTCAACACTTGTTCCATTAACATATTGGATCGTTTTAATTGCCTCTGTTTTTTGGATATTTCTAACTATTTCACTTCCTAAATCTAAAACAGATAAGAAGAAAAAAATGATTCGACTTCCTTTATTTCCAAAAGGGTCATTTAATTTCAATATCTCTATTGCCTTATTTTGGGGAGTTACAGGTATTGTGATTTCAATTATACCATCACAAATATCAAAATTTGATTTAGGCGGTTGGAGTGGTTTTTCATTGTTTCTAATTAACGGAACTGGAGCATTGTTTTTACCTTTAGCGAAAGGAATGTCCGAGACAAAATCTATGAAAATCGCTTATGTATTGCTTCCAATTGGTTTTGCAATATTGACTATTGGGAGTATTTACGGGAATTTGGCATCTATTTTAGTAGGTTGCTCTGTGGTTGGTGCTGTTTCTTATGGGTTTGGTTATTTTGGCTCGCTTGCAGGAGTTTCTAAACTCAATTCTAATGAAAAACCAAGAGTTGTTTCTGGCTACTTAATATTTGCCTATTTAGGATTTGGTTTACCAAGCATTATTTTAGGTTTAACTTCTGAAAAATACGGAATTGAAAACTCATTAATAGTGTATTTGATATTAACTACCTTTGTTTCTGTATCGTTATTAGGACAACAATTGTGGGGAATGAAAACTACAGGTAACACCAAGCCGAATAGCCAAAATACCCTATAAAAAAAGCCTCGATGACAGCAGCGCTCATTGAGGCTTTTTTGATGGTTTTGCTTAAAGCACAAAAATTGGATTTTCATCATTTTAATTCCATAAAAAATCCATTAGATTAGTACTCACAGCACAATAGATATAGCCGCAATAATATTAACTAATTGGGCTAAATATGAGACTAAAAGTCTCACACTTTCGATATCTGAACCTTTTTTTGCATTTTTGGTACAAATAAAAAATATAGGGTATAAAATGGGACAGATAATAAGACTTGAAAAATTGCCACCAAAAAGAGAAAAAGTCGAAACACTTTCAATTTTGAGACAATTATCTGTAAGTTCAAATGCTATTGGGGAATTAAAAGGAATAGCTAAGACAATTCCTAATCAAGCAATGTTGATAAATGCAGTAGTACTACAAGAAGCGAAAGACAGTTCGGAGATAGAAAACATTATCACAACCCAAGATGAATTATATAGAGCATTAGCAACAACAGGAAAACAACCAGTTCAAGTAAAAGAAGTTATTAATTACAGGAAAGCGATTTTTACAGGATTTGAAATAATTGAGAAACAAGGATTTTTACGAGTCTCTGATATTGAAACCATTCAGAAAACAATTATTGAGAATAATGCGGGAATTCGAAGTTTAGCAGGAACAGTCTTGAAAAATGATAGAACAGGGGAGGTTGTCTACACACCACCGCAAGAAAAATCTGAGATTTTGGATTTAATTGGTAATTTTCTAGAACATTTCAATTTAAACAAAACAGATTTGCACCCGTTAATAAACCTTGCCATTTTACATTATCAATTTGAGAGTATTCATCCGTTTTATGACGGTAATGGACGAACAGGTAGAATTTTGAATATTTTGTACTTGATAATTAATAACCTCCTTGATATTCCGATTTTATATTTAAGTTCATACATAAATCAAAATAAATCAAACTATTATAGATTGTTAAGTAAAGTGAACAATACAAATGAATGGGAAGAGTACATTTTGTATATTTTAAAAGCGATAGAAGAAACATCTTTAAAAACAATTGATAAAATAAAAAACATCAAAAATTTACTAGAGAAATCAATTGGAGAAGCAAAAGAAAATACACCAAAAATATACCGTAAAGAATTAATAGAATTGATTTTTGAACAGCCGTATTCAAAAATTGATTTTGTTGTTAAACGATTGAATGTTGAAAGAAAAGCTGCATCAAGATACTTGAAAAAAATTGAAGAGATAGGACTTTTAAAATCGGAAAAAATAGGAAGAGAGACGATTTATATAAATGAAGAATTAATTGAAATTTTGAAAAAATACTAAGCACAAACATTGGATTTTTATCATTTTAATTCCATAAAAAACCCATTAGCTTTGTACTCACAGCACAAAGAAATAAGCGCAATAAGTTTATAAAATTGTTTATGTGTAATAATAAGGGGACAACAAAATGGAATTAACGAGTAACCCAAAAGTCAAAGATGTATTTAACAACTATCCCAAATCTGTACAGCGTCAATTGCTACATCTTAGAGAATTGATTATAAGTGCTGCATCTGAAATTGACGGACTCGAAAATCTTGAAGAAACGCTTAAATGGGGAGAGCCTAGTTACCTCACCAAACATGGAAGTACTGTAAGAATGGATTGGAAACAGAAAAGTCCTGATCGGTTTGCTATCTACTTTAAATGCACATCCAGCTTAGTTCCAACATTCAAAACAATCTATAAAAACAAGTTCGAGTTTGAAGGCAACAGGGCCATTGTGTTTAAATTAAGAGATAAAGTACCTGACACTGAATTAAAGCATTGTATTTCAATGGCATTGACTTACCATAAAGTAAAGCATTTACCATTATTTGGCGAAAACAATTAACCTTGAACTAACTGCCTACAGAAAGCTAAAGGTTTATAAAAATATTTCAACAATCATATCTCGATTTATTTGGGTTAAAACTGCTCATCCCCAAATGTCGTCTTCGTTTTCTTCTTTGATTTCCCAGTCATATTAATGGAATAATTTATGCCAAGTTCCAATATTGGTCCATAGCGATTGTACTGGACTTCCTGATAAAATATCTGGACCCCTTCACTGTTGAATGCCCTGGTATTTAATCCTGTAATATTTGAAGCCAACAAGTCAATACCTCGCAATGCAAAACTCCAGCCATCCAGCTTTTGGGGTGTATAGTTAATTGCCGCATTGGCCATATAGAACATCTCATTTGCACCCTGAGCCGTGACAGTAGCAGATTTAAAATCAAAGTCAACGGTAAATTTAAATACTTTAGAAGCCAGCCAATTGATATTTCCTTTGAGGCTCCAGTTTGTACTTTGATTATTTTCCTGATATCCAAATATATCTCCGGCAACTCGATAATTATACAATGAACCTCCAAGGAATATTTTCAAGCTGGGTGTGACAATAAGATTACTATTTAGTTCAGCACCCAGTGATTGGGTATTTCCGGCATTTGTATAACTTCTGATCAGCACGTTTTCTTCCTGATAAACAGTATTTACTCTGAAGATGGCATTGTCAGTTCCTCTGTAAAATCCCGTTATCGCAAAATTCTGATTGCCAACATCTTTATCAAAAGTCAGCTCAAGATTAGAAATATATTCCGGCTGTAGTGCCGGATCACCCACTAAAAAAACTTCAAAATGTCTTCTGTAAAGAAATGGGGACATGTTTTTGGTTGGCGGGCGATTTATCCGTCTGCTTGCTGCCAAGGTAAGGGCATCACGATCAGACAAAACCCAGTTCAAATGAAGTGTGGGAAACCAATCTAATTGATTAACTACATACCGAGATTTTGTGGGTCTGTCGAAAATGCTGAAATAATCGGGGTTGGCAATATCCAGGGTCTGATCTGTGTATTCCAGTCGCAAACCCAGTGCAAATTCAAATTTTTCCGACTTGCCGGAGTAATCGGCATATCCGGCATAAACTCCCCTGCAAAGATCAATGGCGTTTTCGAGTTCTTCATAGTTTCCCCATGTATTGCTTTCTACATTAAGCGTATCAAATGTGAAAACACCTTTGTGTTGAAGAAATTGTGGTTGAAGCCCAAAGGCCAAATTATGTCCGTTGGTCAGTTTTTTATCATAATCCAAAGAAATGCGGAAGCCATCTAAGGGAGAGTCATCTGCCTGCTTAAAATGTTCTTGCAGTTCGCCAATGGTTTCACTGGGTTTATCATAACCATAATTTCTATTGTCCAGTTTTCTCGAAAGTGACGACCGTTCATATAAAACAGAAATGGCTAAAGTTGAACTGTTTTCATATTGGATTTTATAATCAATATTAGCGGAATGAAATATCCCATACCTGTTGTCTGTATTGGGGTTATAAATCCGGTCATTATCCACAGGAATACCGTTGATTGGTTTTTTATCCTCATCACCATAAAAGGTATTATAAACATAAAACGCTGATCTCCCTTCTGTTCTTTGCCCATAGTAATATGCTGCCGAAAGTGTAGAATTTTCAGTCAGCCTAAAATCTGCCCCAATATTGGCAGTGAAATTTTCATACCACTCGGGGCGTTCACCGCCTGCCACCATGTGATAGTAAGATCCATTTTCCTGTAAAATTCTGGCATCGCCGACCCTATCTCCGTTTACATTTTTTTTATTATAATATAATCCTCCATAAAAAGATGATTTATTCTTAACATACACCCAATTCAATCCACCACCATATCTGTAATCGTTCATTTTGTATCCACTCAATGGATCTTCGAGATGTCCCCAGGGTGCTCCACCAACCAAGCCATTGGCAGAAATTGATAGCCCTTCCACTCCGGTTCTTTTGGTAACTACATTGATAATTCCCCCTTTTCCCTGGGCGTCATATTTTGCCGTAGGAACAGTAATTACTTCGATATTCTCAATGGCATCTGCCGACAATTGAGCGAGTAATACTGACGGCTCCAATTGTGTTGGCTTTCCATTCAAATAAACCATAAAATCTGTTGTGCCTCTGACTGAAACATTGCCGTCTGGTCCAACTGACACCGAAGGCAGTTTATTGAGCAGATCTACCGCCGTACCGCCTTTGGCTGTTTCAAAATCATCGGCATTGTATTTTCTTCTGTCAAGTTCTACTGACACTGTATTTGCCAAACCCTTTATTTCTACACTTTCGAGGTTAACAATGGAAGGGGTCAAATTCAAAACCCCCAAAGCAACATTTGAATTTTGTTGGGAAACAGCAATTGAACTCAATGTATCTGAATCGTATCCCATAAATGATATGATGAGATTGTAGCTTCCGTATGGGATTTTATTGAGTTTGAATTTCCCACTTTCGTCAGAGACTGCACCTTTTACGGTTTCAGAATAATCTTGCTGATAAAGTGCGATAGAAGCAAATGGCACTTGCTCATTGCTATGGCCATCAATGATTTCTCCGCTTATTGCACCTTTTTGGGCGAATCCGACATTCAGAAAAGCAATTGAGAATAGAAATAAAAGCTGGACTATTTTAATAATATTCATGTTGTGAAATTCGATAAAGAAAGTAATCCCTCGTAATAATTTTGCGTGCAAATTTAATCGTAATAATTCATAATTTAATTGGTAGGGCAAAAACCTTCTCTGTCTTCTCGACTATTTCTCGTTAACAGTCATCATGACTGATATGAGGAAAATTTGGTTGATTTAACCTATCTTATTTTATATTTTTGAATTTAATTTGAACCTAAAAAACATTCACAATTAATTTTTGGTATGAGAAACAGAACAGTTGTAAGCATATTTAAACTGATGCTAATAGTCGGTTTGAATTATTTTTTAAGCTCTTGTGAAAGCAAAGAAAAGTCTGATGAGTCGTCTATTTCTGCAAATCCTGTAGCAATCGAAAAAGGCAATTCACTTTTTGATTTGCATTGTATCGCATGTCATAATTTTAGTCAAGATGGTATTGGCCCCAGTCTTGGTGGTGTGACCGAGATCGTATCAAAGGATTATATATATAATTTTATTGAAAATCCCCAGGCTGTTATTAAATCGGGAGATAGCAGAGCTAAAAGTTTATTTGACAAATATCATACTGTGATGCCTTCTTTTGAGCATTTACCGCAAGGTGATATTGAAAGCCTTATTACATATTTGCATACCCAAAAGGCTGCGCCCATCCATGAAAATAAAACGGATTTAGAGGAACTCAGCAATCCAATACCGGAACCCATTTCTGAAGATGATCTTGTTGTTGAATTAGAGTTAGTTTGTCAAATTCCACCTTCCAGTGAGGACTTGCCATTTACGCGTATCACCAAGCTCATCTCCCAGCCAACTACCGGAAATTTATTTGTTGTTGACTTAAGAGGGCAGATATACACTATCCAGGATAATAAACCCCAATTATACCTGGATTTAAATCAACATTTACCAAATTTTATTAACCGCCCTGGTCTCGCAACCGGTTTTGGAAGTTTTGCCTTTCATCCCGATTGGGCGGAGAATGGAATATTATATACCACACATACTGAAAAGGGCGGATCAGGGAAGGCAGATTTTAGTTATGCAGATAGCATTCCGGCGAAACTGCAATGGGTACTTACTGAATTGAAAACAACAAACCCCAAATCAATCATATTTGAAGGTGAGCACCGGGAATTGTTGCGCATAGATATGGTGGGCGCGGCTCATGGTGTTCAGGAAATTACTTTTAATCCTTATGTCAATCCCAATGAAAGTGACTTTGGACTCTTATACATGGGTATTGGTGATGGAATTGCTGTTCAAAACGGATATCTCAATTTGACGCAAAGTAGATCTAAAATTTGGGGAACAATAATACGCATTGATCCTTTAGGCAATAATAGTAAAAACGGAAAGTATGGAATACCCACAGATAATCCATGGTGCAATAGTAAGGAGCCAAATGTGCTAAAAGAGATATATGCTTATGGTTTTAGAAATCCACATCGCATCAATTGGACTCAAACCGGCCTTATGATAGTTGCGAATATTGGACAAATGCATATTGAATCACTGTATCAAGTTTTGTCGGGAAAAAATTATGGGTGGCCAATCAGGGAAGGCACATTTATGATTTTTCCTGAAGATGATATAAATAAAGTTTATCCCTTACCCTCCGATGATGATAATTATGGACTTTCATATCCGATTGCGCAATATGATCATGATGAAGGCATTGCTATTTCGGGAGGACATGAATATACGGGCACGGATATTCCTGAGCTAATTGGTAAATACATTTTTGGAGATATCACAAGCGGAAGGCTTTTTTATATTAAAGTGAGCGATATTCAATTGGGCCACCAGGCTGAGATAAAGGAGTGGAAAGTATCCTTTGAGGGTAGTACTATTTCGTTAGAAGATCTTTGTAAGAACAAACGAGTTGATATGCGAATAGGAAAGGATGCATCTGGTGAATTGTATATCACAACTAAACCAGATGGTAAAATTTATAAATGTGTCAGCGCATCAAGACATGGTGTGATCGCTTATTGTAATTAAGGAAAATATAAATAGAATTGCGTAAACTGGTATTATCATTAAAATTAAATTTATCATAAATTGAAAACCGTGTATAAAAATTCAATCGCAATTATTGCTTTATTATTTGTTACAGTGAGGTGCTCAAGTCCATCATTTGAAATTAATGGATTTGTCCAGGATGGCTTGGATGGCAGGGCACTAATTGGAGTGAAAGTAACTTTGAAGGGTACAACAAATTCTGTTTTAACTGATAGAGATGGAAATTTCTCATTATTAATTTCTAAAAATGATGCCTCTGATATTTCAATTGAAAATATTAATTCAGTACCATATTTAAGAAAAGGCAAAAAAGAGGCTGATATTTTATTACTCGCTGAGAAAATTGGATATCAGCAATTGGAATATAAAATATCATCGAGAGTAGCCAATTTAAAATTAAATATTTTACCTAACCCTGAGTCATTTGAATTGAGAGATTTTACAAGTGATATTATTCCCAATACACGTCAACTAAGCGGTGATGTAAAGTGGGAAAATATTATTGACGGTATTAGGTTGTTTTATGAAAAACGGATAAAAACTCAAAAACCTGAAAGAGAGCGATATTGGCATCGTGATCTATCATCACCGGAACTCTATATATCTTCAGTTGAACCAAATCGAAAAAATTTCAGATCTATACTTGGAGCCATTGATGCAAGAACGCCTGTAAAAATGGAAAGAATAGATAATGTCGGAGGAACAAATAAATATACTATTCAAGAAGTTCGATGGTCAGTACTAAAAAAGGTGAACCCACGACCTGCTCTTCAAGATTGGCCGGAACTTGATGTGCCAGGTCAGATATATGGTGAAGGTTTGTTGCTGGAGCCAAAAGGAACATCCCGAGGTTATGTAATTGCGCTACCAGATGCTGGCCAAAACCCGGAAGATATTGTTGGACTAAATTCGACAATAGATAATGATGCTCAGTTTGCTCGTCGTTTGGTTGAAAATGGATTTACTGTAATAGTTCCCGTTGTGATTGACCGTACCAATCGCTGGTCCAGAGGCACAAATCGCCCATCCAGAACATGGATATATTCGCAGGCCCAGGAAATGGGACGCACAGTTGGTGGATATGAAGTACAGAAGATGGAGGCTGTAATTGACTGGTTTGTACAACAAGGAGGAAGCAATACAAATATTGGAATGGCGGGTTATGGAGAAGGAGGCCTTTTGGCTTTTTATACTGCTGCGTTAGATACGCGTATTGATGCTACGCTGGTTAGCGGATACTTTGCGCCAAGAGAAAATATATGGAAAGAACCTATTTATCGTAATCTATGGGGAATTTTAAAAGAATTTGGCGATGCGGAGTTAGCTAGTCTTGTAGCCCCTCGGTCTCTTGTTATAGAATATAGCAAGGTGCCGGATTATCATGGACCAACAAGTGATGGCAATGAAATAGAGCCTCCCGGAGAATTGTGGACACATTCTTTTCAAGAAGTTGAATCAGAATTTAATAGAATATCATCATTGACGGGAGATCACCTTGGGGACCGTGTATTGGTTAAGAAAGGTGCTGGAGATCCCATTGTCCTAGGATCGGAAGAAGCCATGAGTCAATTTATGAGGATGTTAGGTCATTCCCATTCGGTTTCAATTTCTGAAAATATTCCTGAGGATATTCGCAGTGATTTTTATCCGAAAGCACGTATGGGTCGTATGGTGGAGCAGATGGTGGGGCATACCCAGCTTTTATTGAGAGACAGCGAATATGTCAGAATGGAATTTGTATCAACTTATACAAATCTGGAAAATTTGAGGGAATATTTTAATGAAGAATTAATTGGTTGGCTGGATGATGATTTCTTAGCAATTAACGCAAAATCAAAAAAAGTGGAAGAACAACAGGGATATACCTGTTATGATGTTTTGATTGATGTACTTCCTGATGTAGAATTATGGGGAGTGCTTTCAATACCCAAAGGCATTAAATCCGGTGAGAAAAGACCAGTTGTTGTTTTGCAGCACGGTAGGGGTGGTAATCCCTGGACTGCCATGAGTACAGGCAGTTATTATGAAGTGGGTAGAAAACTGGCAGATCTTGGATATGTGGTATTTACTCCTTTTGGCAACTGGACAGGAGAGACCAGATTCCGATGGATTGACAGAGTTGCCAAAACTACAAAAGCAGGAATCTGGTCAACTGTAGCGCGCGAACATCAGCAACTACTTCGTTGGTTTAGTACGCTGTCTTTTGTGGATACCAATAGAATTGGATTTTATGGGAAAAGTATCGGAGGCCAAGCGGCTTCGCTTATCTCTTCTATGCTTCCTGAGTATGCCATGACAATTAATTGTGCCTATTTCAATGAAAGTGCCCGCAAGGAAACATCCATCTATTTTTCGACAAGTTTTGTATATCATGTTGATTCTGAAATGCCCATGTGGAACAGGGGGCACACTATAGAATATGCCGAGATGGCCAATTACTTGATTTTCCCCAGGCCTTTTATGGTGGAGCATGGAAGACAAGATGGAATTGCACTCCCGGAATGGGTAGAATATGAGTATTCAAAAGTCAGGGAATATTATGAGAGCAAAGGCAAAGGAGATTTAACAGAATTGGATTTGCACGAAGGTGGACATATAATCAATGGAGATAAGAGTTATCCTTTTTTGAAAAAACATCTGAAATGGCCCACAATAAATTGATCATACCAAATGCGGCATTTTCAATATTTTCTAAATGGTATCCATTAGGAGCAGCCTCAGAGATTAGACTGATTACTGGACTTGATAGCTGTAATGGGACGATATTTGATGAGTCAAAGCTGAACATTATAGGATTTTATGATGAACAACCAACTGGAAAATGAAGGTAAATTGAGCTCAATAAAAAATATATTCTGAAGCATAGAGTCCATTGATGTAAAAACGACATATTTTATAGCACAAAAATTTTAGGCAGCAGAGGAAAAGGAATCGGAACAATGGGATATTAATGGATATTAACAGGAAGAAAATGTACAATCAGATGCAGCACTACTCTTTGCCCATCTCACTAACATAACCTTTTGAAACTTAACAAATAGGAATTAAATAACCTGTATATTGAGTATTTTTAGTGTAAATTAATTAATCACAATATTGAGCTGTCTCGAAGTGAAACAAGAATGGTCTTTGCAAATATATGACTTGCTTTTCGACAGACTGGATTATATTTCTACGTAAAAATCAAACTTTAAAATTAAAAGCACATGAAAAGCACCCTTTTCTTCATCATTACTTTGTTGAGTTACAATATCGGAAATTGCAAAAAATCAAGCTCCGTTTTAGTTGAAGCAGAAAGTTTCGATAATAAAGGAGGCTGGGTAATCGACCAACAATCGATGGATGTAATGGGATCACCTTATCTCATGGCCCATGGTATGGGTATTTCAGTTGATGATGCTTTTACTATGGTTACATTTCCCAAGAAAGGAATTTATAAATTATTTGTCAGGACCAGGAATTGGACGGCCCCCTGGTCTGATGAAGCGGCAGGCCAGTTTCAGGTATTGATTGATGGAATACCTGTCAAAAAGAAGTTTGGAATTAATAGCAGTGATTGGAATTGGGTAGATGGTGGGACAATTAAAGTTTCAAAATTAAAAATGAAGATATCACTTCATGATCTTACTGGGTTTAATGGAAGATGTGATGCTATTTATTTTACGCAAGATAAAAACATGCTTCCTCCAAATAATCTTGTTGGATTGGAAGAGTTAAGAAAAGAATTATTGGGAATAGATATAAACCCAAAGGAAAATGAATTTGATTTTGTGGTTATAGGAGGAGGGATGGCTGGAACTTGTGCGGCTATTTCCGCAGCTCGACTTGGTTTAAAAGTTGCCTTGATACAAAACAGGCCTGTTCTTGGAGGAAATAATAGTTCGGAAGTGAGAGTGCATCTTGGTGCCAGAATAAATTTAGAACCGTACCCGGCACTTGGAAATCTGGTAAATGAAATCGGTCCTGATCAAGGAGGAAATGCCCAGCCAAAAGATTATTATGAAGATGATAAAA
>CAZDRA010000126.1:0-12627 GCA_964507705.1 uncultured Roseivirgaceae bacterium
GCCTCATCGGCAGGCGAGTATTTCAGGATCTATTTGCGATGAGTATTTTATTTTTTTGATACGGCTATGGTAGCCATCAAAATTCTCGTCTAATTCTACTTTTCGAAGTTTATATAAGCAAACCTTCAAGCCAGTTAAAAGATTAAAGGGAACTTCATGAAGTAGAACTAATCATTAACCCAATTTATGCAGGTTATTTTGTAAATTTGAATATGGAAATTCAACGGATAAATAATGAAATACTTCTTCGGCTTCCAGCCAATGTAGATATGCTTGGACTTCAGCGCATGATCGACTATTTGAAATTCAAAGAAGCAACCGCTGAAAGTGATGCCAGTCAAGATAAAATCGACATCTTGGCCCAAGAATCAAAAGCCAATTGGTGGAAAGAAAACAAAAACCGCTTCATCAAATGGAGTTAGTAGTGGCTGCCAGTATCAGGTCATTATTGGATTTCGGCTTATGAGCTGACTATGGACGTGAAAAAAAGACACCCCATTTATTGTCACAGCACTAAGTATCGGAAGTGTTGTTCGGACGGGCGACAAGAAACTTATTAGTGGCCTGAGAAAGAAAAAATTCCACGATATCTATTCAACATCAGAGCTATTTGAATTAAGAAAATAACAAAAATTATAAGTATATCAGCAAATCTGGCACAAGAAGCTTTAATAAAGCCAGTATGCTGCCATATACGCATCACACATTATATGGAATTAAATCAAATCAATAAAATAGTTGTCTCATGCTCTCCGGGGCTCAATATTGCCTTGGCACGAGAGCTCGAAGGGCTGGGTTTTGAGATTGTAAAATCTGACCCAAAGGCCGTCATCACATCAGGAGATTTCAATGATGTGATGAAGCTAAACTACAAATTGCGCTGCGCCAATCGGGTGTTGTGGCACATCGCTTCTTTTCGGGCCTTGCATCCCAATCATCTGTATAAAAATGCCATCAAAATCGCGTGGGAAGAAATTCTTCATGTCGATGGTTTTTTTAGCATCGATTCCTTTATCAAGAACAAATTTATCAGAGACACGCGGTTTGGCAACCTCAAACTCAAAGATGCCATTGCCGATCGTTTCATGGAAAAAATGGGCAAACGGCCCGATACAGGATCGAGCAAAGATCAGGCAGTGATATTTATGTTTTGGATGAATGACGATGTAGAACTTTATATCGACACCACGGGGCAGTCAATTGCCAAGCATGGCTATCGCAAACATCCTGGAGCGGCGCCAATGATGGAAAATTTGGCCTCGGCCATTGTTCAGGAAAGCCGGTGGGACAAGCAGAGCAATTTCATCAATCCGATGTGCGGAAGTGGTACTCTTTCCATCGAAGCTGCATTGGCGGCAGTAGGTGATTTTCCTGGGAAATTCAGGGTTAATTATGGTTTTCAGCACCTGAAGTTTTATGAGGCACCTGAATGGGAAAAAATAAAAACTGAAATAGAAAGTAACAAAGAGGTCAATGAACTTTCCTTTAAAATTATTGCAAGTGATATCAGCCGAAAAGCCATTGATATTGCCCAAGAAAATGCCAAGGCGGCAGGAGTGGATCATTTGATAGATTTTCAGGTTTGCCCTTTTGAAGATACTGAAATTCCCGAAGGGGAAGGAGTAGTGGTTTTTAATCCTGAATATGGAGAGCGCATGGGAGAAGAGGAGGCCTTGGAGTCAACCTATAAGGAGTTGGGAGATTTTTTCAAACAAAAGTGTACCGGTTATTTTGGCTATATCTTTACCGGAAACATGGAATTGGCCAAAAAAGTAGGCTTACGCACCAAAAGACGTCTCCCATTTTTTAATGGTAAAATAGAATGTCGATTGCTGGAGTATGAGCTGTATTGAGTGCAGTTGATTTCATGGATTTCCAGAAATGCCTTGATGGGGTATTGATTATGTTCTATTAATATTTCACCTTTGTCTTAAAGATATTCTATAAGTGAAAAATGGAATTGCATCAAAAAACAGATCAGCTAAGCACAATAGAAAAATGGTTTGAAGCCAACTGCACCAAGGTGATCGTCGCCTTTTCTGGCGGTGTCGATTCGTGTCTTGTGGTCTATCTAGCAAGAAAGTTTCTTGGCAAAGACAATGTAATTGCTGTTATCGCTGATTCGCCAAGTTTAAAGCGTAAAGACCTGGAAATAGGCAAATCCTTTTGCAAAGCATTTGATATTCAACTTCAGGTTGTCTATACCAAAGAATTGAAAGACGCCAATTATGCCTCAAATCCCATAGACAGATGTTATTTCTGCAAGTTCACCTTGTATGATGAGTTAAAGCTAATAGCCAAAAAGTACCCTGAAACAACAATCCTCAATGGACAGAATTTTGACGACTTGGGAGACTACCGGCCGGGGATCAAAGCCGCCAACGAATTCAAGGTATTAAAACCCTTGGCAGATTGCGATTTCAGTAAAAGTGATATTCGAGCTATGGCATTTAATTTTAAATTGCCGGTTTGGGACAAGCCTGCCAGCCCATGTTTGAGCAGCAGGATACCCTATGGACAGGAAGTAACGCTGGGGAAATTAAGACAAATTGAAGAGGCCGAAAATATGTTGAACGCACTGGGATTTGAAGAAGTAAGGGTAAGGCATTTTGGAGATGTGGCAAAAGTAGAAGTGCCAACAAATCAATTAGAAAAATTGAAATCACTTGGCGAAATAATCAAAAATAAAATAAAGAGTATAGGATTTGAAAATTGTGAGATTGACGATGAAGGGTTGGTTTCAGGAAAATTAAACAAGGCAATAGTGTGAGTAAAAATTTCAGAATAGACTACCAGCGTGAAGATCGCATCGGGTTTCAAGAAGTGGTTTTCGGTGCTTCCAAAACCGTAGAACAGCTAGATGCGATAATTGATGATTATCAAAAAAACAAGAAAAGTACCCTAATCACCAGGGTCCAGGAAGAAAAGGCAAATATACTTTGTGAGAAGTTTAAACCGAGTTTTTACGATCCGATCTCCGGTATATTGCTGATAGGTGATTTCCCTAAAGAAGTTCGAGAAAATGAAGTGGCGATTTTGTCTGGCGGCACTTCCGATCAGTTTTTGGTAGATGAAATTTATTATACCCTGTTATTTGTCGGAAGAAAAGCTGCACGATATCAAGATATAGGCGTTGCTGGAGTACACCGGTTGCTGGATAATATTGAAGAGTTGAAAAAATTTAAGGTGCTTATCGTGGTTGCAGGCTTTGAAGGTGCCTTGCCAACTGTAGTTGGTGGGTTGTTGCCTCAACCGATCATTGCCGTTCCGGCCAGCGTTGGATATGGAGTTGGAGAAGGAGGGAAAGTAGCACTTTATTCCATGCTTTCCAGCTGTGCCAATGGGATCACGGTGGTAAATATTGACAATGGATATGGAGCTGCAATGGCAGCGTTTCGGATTTTAAAAAGTTAAAGTTGGAAGACGGAAGACCGAAGAAGGAAGCCGGACAAACATACAAGACAGTGTAAAATTCTCCCGACTCCCGACTTCTGACTACCATTTTCCCTCCATCCAAAGAAAGTAGAATTATTCAAACAATTGACAAATGAATGTATTGAAAATAGAAGCATTTTCTGGTCTTAGTGGAGATATGTTTCTTGGTGCATTGGCTGAGTTGACCAATGCCTACGATGAGTTGTTGCTTCTACCAGCAAAGCTGGGACTCGACAATGTGATGGTAAAAATTACCGAAGTAGAAAAAGCAGGTATTGCTTGCCGACACATAAAGATCTTGGATAAAAACGAATATAAAGATCATGCGCATAGTCATTCTCACAACCACGATCATTCTCATCATCGGCACTTAAAGGATATAGAAAAGATCATTGATGGTGGAGAATTAACGGACAACGCAAAATCAATTGCCAAAAATATATTTTTTTTACTCGGAACAGCAGAAGCAAAAGTACATGGAGTTGATATCAATAAAATTCATTTTCATGAGGTAGGTGCCATCGATTCTATCCTGGATATTGTGGGTACATCCTATCTTCTGGATAAATTGGATATTGAACAAACCGTTTCAACACAGATTTGCACAGGTCATGGCATGGTGATGATGGATCATGGTCGAATGCCAATTCCTGCTCCTGCCACCAAAGAGCTGTTGTTGGGTGTGCCAACTTATGCAGGCAAAGAAAAAGGCGAAATGACAACGCCAACTGGCGCAGCAATATTGAAATTCCTCCATCCCTCGTTCACTATTCCTGCACTTATAGAAAATAAAATAGGGCATGGCCCA
Source organism: uncultured Roseivirgaceae bacterium (assembly GCA_964507705.1). Taxonomy (GTDB): domain Bacteria; phylum Bacteroidota; class Bacteroidia; order Cytophagales; family Cyclobacteriaceae; genus JAAUQL01. The sequence continues at coordinate 4,244 of CAZDRA010000126.1, forward strand.
GGCGAAAAAGACTTTTTACATCCCAATGTATTGAGGCTGTCGCTTTGCGAAATTACTGCCAACAACCAAGAGGAGATTTTCATGGTAGAAACCAATATCGACGATATGTCGTCGGAGTTGTTGGGCAATGATTTTCAGGATAACTTGATGAAATCCGGCGCCATAGATTTTTATTATACCCAAATTATCATGAAAAAGGGTCGTCCCGGAGTGCTTATTTCCACATTTGTCTCTACTGAAAATCTACAGGAAGTCAAAAATTATTTACTGGAAAATACCACTACTATTGGCGTAAGAAGCTATCCGGTTTCGAGGCAGGCCCTGAAGCGAACTTCTAAAACTATTCAAACATCGTTGGGAGAAGTGGAGATTAAAGAAGTGAGTTTGCCATCAGGAAAGAAGCGCACTACTTTAGAATATGAATCTTGCAAGAAAATAGCACAACAACAAAACCGACCAATTTCAGAAATATTTTCCATCCTCAATAAGGAGATTTAGGGGCTTTGGTCCAATTTATTAATGGACAAAATTTTGCTGCCATCAGCTCAAATTCCTTGTTAAATCTTCTTCTTTCTCTTTTCAAATTACAGTAATTTTAACAAAAAAGTATAAAGTACAGCACGCTCAAAATAGGAAGTTATAATGCAAATTGCGGACATATTGAACAGGCTTGAGTTAGTAATATTGCCCAATTAACTATTTAGAAAAAATGCCTAAAATAATTTTCATTATACTATGTTTCTTTTCCTTGAACATTTATGCACAAGAAAATATAGTTATTGATATAGAAATTAAAGGGCTTAAAAAGACAAAAGTTTCCTTCGTTCAGAAATTGATCAAATTGAAGACAGGACAATTGCTGGACAGCACACTTATCGAAGATGACATTAAAAGATTGTCTTATCTGACTTCCATCGCCCAAGCAGAATATCAAATAGAAAAAAACGCTGACGGCAACTATAAAGTAACTTATATTTCAGATGAGAACTTTACATTAATCCCACAACTAAATATATGGACGGTAGATCAGATACTCTCCTACAGCATCGGATTGTATGAGCACAATTTGTTTGGAAAAAACATATCTCTTGGAGGGTTCTATCAGTATAATGGATACAACTCTTATGGTGCAAATTTTAGAGCACCTTATTTATTTTCTAAAAGACTAGGATTGTCTATCAACTACCGAAATTGGACCAGTGAAGAGCCCTTGTATTTCGATGATTTTATTGCCAACTACCAATACAATAATGAGTCCTACGAGGTGATTGCGATGTACGAATTGAATTTTAAGAACAGCATAAATTTGGGAGTAAATATTTTTACGGAAGAATACAACTATCTTCATGGTGCCCCCCTGGATCGGAAGATAAAATTCCTTTGGCGGTTAGGGAAGATAAATCAATGGTAAAGTTTGTTTATAAATACAATAATGTAAAGTATCACTACTACCTTTTGTCAGGCTTTAAAAACGATTTTTATTTTCAAACCATTGTAACAGAAAATGATTTTCAGAATAAATTTTTTATTGGATGGAACGATTTCTTTTTTTATAAACGCTTTGGCTTAAAGGGCAATTTTGCCACACGAGTAAGGGTTGGATTATCGACCAATAACGATAGCCCTTTTGCTCCTTTTGCCTTGGACAACAACGTGAACATCAGGGGAGTGGGCAATACGATCGATAGAGGAACAGGTAGCATTGTTTGGAATGTAGAATACCGACAAACAATAATTGAAAAAAACTGGTTTGTGCTGCAATTAAATATTTTTACCGATGCAGGAGCATGGAGAAACCCTGGAGGAAGCCTAGAAGATTTCACTAAAATAGAAAATATGCAAATCTACGCCGGAGGAGGGCTTCGTTTCATTCATAAGAAAATATTTGGTGCTATTTTTAGAATTGATTATGGCAATAGTGTCATTAACTTCAATTCCGGTGGATTGGTCATTGGTGTTGGCCAATATTTTTAAGATGGATATTCCTTTTGTCCAGTCTTTTACAAGATAAAACAATTGGATCGCAAGACTAAAGATTGGAAAAACAACCTTGCAAAACTTAATAAGAAGAAATAAAAGCAATATCTTTACTTTCGCAATAATAAATTAAAGAGATAGTATCATGAAAGAGGAAAATTCAAATAACAGGAGATCATTCTTAAAGCAAACTGCAGCCATATCAGGTGGATTATTAATCAATCCTTTGACAATTAACCAAAGTGCATTTGCCGCTGGGTCTGATGTAATCAAGATAGGTTTGGTGGGTTGTGGAGGAAGAGGAACTGGTGCAGCTGCTCAAGCCTTACAGGCCGGATCAAATATCAAATTGGTAGCTATGGCAGATGTCTTTGAAGATCAAATTACCCAGAGCTTCAAACATTTGAAAAACATGGATGAGATTAAAGATCAAATCGATGTTTCGGATGATATGAAATTTACGGGTTTTGAAGGATACAAGCATGTCATTGCACATTCAGATGTAGTGTTGCTGGCTACTCCTCCTGGTTTTAGACCAGAACATTTTGAAGAAGCAGTCAATAAAGACAAGCACGTTTTTATGGAAAAGCCACTAGCATCTGATGCCCCTGGTCTGCGAAAGATTTTGGCATCTGGCGAATTGGCCACCAAGAAAAACCTGAAAGTTGTCGTGGGACTTCAAAACAGGTACGATCAGAGAATTATAGAAATGGTAAAAAGAATTCATGATGGGGAGATTGGTGATGTCGTTTCGAGCACTTGTTACTTTATGAGAGGGCAATACGATGTTGTTCCGAGAACAAAAGTAAAAACGGAATTAGAGTTTCAGGTCAAAAATTATCACTACTTCAACTGGCTTTGGGCAGGGGGACCGGCCGGTCTCAATATTCACCATACCGATATTATGCACTGGATAAAAGGAGCATACCCAATAAAAGCCCAGGGAATGGGAGGTAGAGCTGCAGTCAAAGGACCAGATACCGGAGATGTATTTGATCATTTTTATATAGAATATACTTATGAAGATGGCTCAATAATCAATGGTCAGGTAAGGGCTGTCAGCAATGCTTTTAGAAAAAGTACGGCAGTTTTTCAGGGAACGAAAGGAACTGCCGACATGAGATTGGGGCTCAAAGATTTATCAGGAAATAAATTATGGAGATATAGAAACAAAGAAAATCCAAATCCTTATCAAATTGAACACGACAAATTATTTGAAGCCATCGAAAAAGACATACCGTTAAACAATACAGAATATGGAGCAAAGAGCACCATGGCAGCAATTATGGGTCGAATGGCGGCTCATTCAGGCAAAGAAGTTACCTGGGACGATGCGATAAATTCTGAAATAATACTTGCACCGGCAAATCTCAGGGCTGATTCTACACCACCAATTGTACCAGATGAGAATGGAATTTACCCATTTCCAATACCTGGTGTATCGGATGTGATTTGATCTAAAATTAATATTTAATGAAATGTAAAAACCTCACAAATAGATAAGTCTATTTGTGAGGTTTTTTTATTGATCCGTATTGATATAGCATAATGGTATTTCTTCATTAATAATTTGTTAAGGATTTGGCAAAATCGAAGATCAGCATTAGGATTAATGAATATAAATTTCAATTTTATGCTTCGAAATATTATTAAATACGAACATCCGGAAATATTGCTTGTTTTACCAAGACCTTAAAGTCATAAAAAAAACCTAATCTAAAATTATGTATTTCAATTTTATTGATTTAGGGATTATTGCCCTCTACATCGCCCTGGTATTTCTCTCTGGTATTCTAATGAAAAAGTATGTTTCCGGAATAGGAGACTATCTTGTGGCAGACAGGACTATGGGTTTTAACCTGGGCCTGATTTCCATGATGTGCACAGAAATCGGCATGATTACGTACGTTTATTATGCAGAATTAGGATATAAAGCTGGATTATCCAGCCTGATTGTGGCTGTTCCTCCAATGCTCGTTTATTTTTTTCTGGGTAAAACAGGCTTTATAATTAAGCCTCTCCTCGAAATGAAAATCATGACTATTCCCGAATTTTTTTCAAGAAGATTCAGCAAGGGTGTCAGACTGTATGTGGGAGTACTGATGGCCATTGGTGGGATATTGAATTTCGGAGTATTCCCTGGAGTAGAAGCAAAATTTATCAATACAGTGAGTGGTATTCCCGAGGAATATGTATTGGTGACAATGGTTTTGCTTTTGACACTGGTATTGGTTTATACGCTTTTGGGAGGTATGGTTTCAGTGATTATCACAAATTATATCCAATATATATTGCTGAGTTTCGGAATGGTATTTCTAACTATTTATGGTGTTTATGTTGTGGGTTGGGACAATATTTTGACCGCCGTAGAAACAAAATTTGGAGAGGAGGGAATAAATCCGTTTTTCCCAACAATGTTTGAGGAGTTTGGTATTGGGTTTATAGTATGGCAAATTCTGATGTGGACAGCGATTCTTGTCTCCTGGCAAGCAATTGCGCTAAGGTTGTTTTCCTCCAAAGATTCTAAAACTGGAATGAAAATTTATAAGTGGTCTGGGTTGATGTTTTTGTTTAGAGGAATCTTGCCCATCTTCTGGGGTATTTTAGCACTTGCTTATTTTACCGAACCTGTTGATGGTTTGGATGCTTTGCCGTTATTGATACGAGAAATTGTGCCACCTGGAATTTTGGGACTTATCTTTGCCGGACTACTTGCAGCTTCCATGTCAACTTATGCAAGTTATTTACTTTCATGGAGTTCTGTGGTATCGCAGGATATCATTGGTGTGATAGCAAAATTTATCACTAATAAAGAAATGAGCTCTGAAAAACAACTCTTAGTAAGTCGCATTACTGTAACGGTAGTGATGATATTTATCATTTGGTGGTCGCTATTCCATCAGCTTGAGGGATATTTATACTTTTATTTACAGATGACTGGGATGCTGTTTTTGCCGGGCGCATTGGTGAGCATTGGATTTGGAGTTTATTGGAAAAAAGCCAGTAATTTTGGAGCATACCTTGCCTTTACATTTGGCGGCATACCTCCAATAATTTATTTGATTTTGCCTGAAGAAGCAAAAAATGAATGGGCCTCAATCATTGGATGGGGAGGGTTTTTATTGGCTTTGATAGGAATGTTACTGGGTTCTCTTATTCAAAACACCTTTGGCGGGTCAAAAAGTGAAGCCGCCAAACAATTATAATTGATTCGATAATTTATAAATAAAATAAATCATGTGGATATTATTTTGGACCATCGTTATTATATTTTCTTTATTAGGATTTACAATCATGTCTGTAAAAATCCTGTATAAGGGTTATGATGAACTCAAAGACATGTTTCGCATTCTAAAAGAGAAAAAGGAACAGGGTTAACCGGATAAATAGTTATTTGTCTTCCAATAAATCTGTTGAATTTGTTTTGGGGAAGAGATATTCTAATTCCGGATTTCTTTTTTCTTTTGTTTTCTTATCCTTTTTTACAAACATCAAATACACTTTCCCTTTTTCATTTGTGATCATTAGATTTTCTTCATCAAGAAAAGCAATTGCCTCTGATTGACCAGACTCGGAAAATTGTTTGCAATGAAAAGGTATGAGAATTAAATTGTCTTCACTATCATAACTCACATTATAAAGCAATACTTTTCCGTATGATAGTAATGTTGCCATTTGACCATCAGGGCTTACATCAGCACCTGTAATTTGCAATGGCAATTGGAGTGTATCAATAATTACCGCTTCATATCTACCAGACTGATCGGGCAATTTATAGACCTTGACATTTTTATTGCCTTTGTTTTTCGAGAATAAATAAAGATTTCCTTTGGCCCAAAGCATGGCTTCGCAATCATAATTTTTATTCCTGCTTTTCTTTGGAGGAAATTCAATCTGATCTGGATAATTGAAGTATATTGTCTCTAATTCATTTGAGATTAAGTTGTATTTCAAAATGGATAAGTCTGTTCGGTCGTGGTCATTATTTCCAAAATCACCAATATATAAATTGTCATTATCGTCTTGAGCAAGATCTTCCCAGTCAGTATTTTTCACTTCTTGGGGAAATTCTATAGTCCCATTGACGGGAATATTTTTTTCAAACGGGTATTTGACTCCCCATAGAATTGGAGGATTTCCAGAATCGGGATGTGTAAAAAATAATTCATCCTTCACAGCCAAGCCAGATGATTCTTTTACCTCATCTGGAAGTTACCCTATTTTTTTGATCTCATATTTATAATCTTTGCATTCGCTACAATTCATTTTATCAAAAGGACAAGCAACCAATATGCTCTTTGCAGCAAAGAACAGTGCAGTAAAAAAATTCATCATAAAATTATTTGAAATTTATTTTTTTGGATATAATGACCATAATCACTCCAAAAATGACAAGGGCAGCTCCAATCAACCCATAAATGGTTATCACCTCAGGATCAATCCACTCAATTTCCATATTACCCAACACCCACATAGCAAATAATGTGATAATAGGATTGAGGGTGATAATTACACTTATCTTATTGGCTTCTGTGTATTTAAAAGCTTCAGCCAGGCATCCATAAGCAACAATAGTATTTAAGCCAAGAAATATGAGCAATAGCCATAGGCCCAGAGATAAATCCTTAAATAGTGAAAAATCAACAAACGGGAAAAGTATTAAAATTGGCAAACCGTAAATGATTAAATTTAATTGTTGGGCATGATATTTCTGAACTAACTTTTTCTGTAATGCGGCATAACCCGTCCATGCCAACCCTCCCAAAATCAACCAATAAACTCCGGTTTTAAATATATCTTCACTTCCCAGTAAGTTTTTTAATTGGTCTCTATAAAAAAATGCCAATCCTATTCCCGCAACAATAAAACCCAGCATTTGTCTTGCGGAAAGTTTTTCTTTATAAACCACCACGCCAACAACAGCAAGTGATATGGACCCCATTTGAATAAATATTTGCGCACTGCCCGGAGAAGTAAGATTGATGCCGTTGGCAAAACCCATATAATTAATTGTCAGGCAAACTGCAGCAATAATGAGAAGTAGTGGAGGCTTTTTAATGATAGCAAGTTTTTTTCTGTCTCTGGCAAGAAAGTAGGCGAACAGCAATGCAAAAGCTATGCAAAACCTAAACCACACCACAATGAGAGGTGCAAGTTCGTTTAGCGAAACCTTCATAAAAATGGCCAAAAACCCCCAGAATATTGCTGTCGTTGAGGCATATAGAATGCCATAGATTCTTTTTGTGGGATCGAATTGTGTAGCCAATTTGTTTTAACTTTTTTATTGCGAATCGCAAATGATAAATCTCCATGCAAATGTATCACAAAAGAAAATGAATTTTACGCTAAAGGCTTTTTTCGATAAATGGTGATGCTGATAAATAAAAATTTCAATTCTTAAAATGTTGTGAAAGATGTGCAAACAATAGTCCCTTAGAAAAAGATCTGATTTGAAAAATACGCAAAGCGTAATGTCTTTTAACAATTCCTTTATCTGTCAAAATATATTGCATTTTGATGTTTCTCTGTTTTGCTGTCAAAATCTGACATTTTTCTTTGTCAAAAGATATTGCTGTAAAAGCCATCGAAAACTCATCGAAATACAGATAGTGAAAATGCAATCAGACAAATCATCGATTGCTAAATAGGCCCTAATTCGAATTAAAAGCATTCTAACAGTACAGATCTGAAATCCGATTGCAAATTTGTACTGTTTTTTGTATAATGGTATCGAGGCAATTGAAAGAATTTTTTTTCAGAATTGTCTTTAGAGACTCTTCCATTGATAATTCTGAGTTTATTTTTCTCTGCTTGGGCCTCTGGGCTTCGGGCAAAATTTATAATCTTTCATTAAATTTGCTGTGAAATCATAAATTCATATATATAATTATTAGAATGAGTACCTTGGCCCTTATAAAATTTTGAATTAGAGATGAGTGATCTACAAAAACTAGATGCGATTGATAAAAAAATATTAGAGATATTGCAATCGAGAGCAAAAATTACCAATGCCAAACTCTCTGAAGAAATAGGCTTGTCGCCAGCGCCAACCCTTGAGCGGGTCAAAAAAATGGAGCAAATTGGTATCATCTCGAGCTATCATGCCAAACTAAATATTGAAAAGGTTGGCATAGGCGTAACAACCTTTGCTATTGCCACATTAAATGGCCATAAACTTAAGCACATTGAAAACTTTGTGAAAGCAATTAATAAAGTTCCTGAGGTAATCGAATGTCATCACATAACCGGCGCAGGAGATTTTATGCTAAAAGTGGTAGCAAAAGATATTCCTGCCTATCAAAAATTGATGTTAGAAAAAATATCGGATATTGAAGAAGTTGACAATATGCAATCCATGGTAGTTCTTTCTACTTTTAAAGACAGCAAAGTTATTCCTTTGAATTAAT
>CAZDRA010000127.1:0-12599 GCA_964507705.1 uncultured Roseivirgaceae bacterium
TACTTGGAAACAGGGCGTATTCGCCCAAATCCATTACTGCTTTGGCATCTGCTGCAGCTTCTGTCCAGTTTTTATTGTTCAAGTGTGTTTTGGCCCGTAGTGCCAATGCAGCTCCCTTGGTTGCGCGGCCTACACCATACGTGCCATACGAAGGCAAATCAGCTTGCGCATCGGTTAAATCATTTATTATGGCAGCAATAACATCCGCTTGAGGGCTTAGCGGTAAATTCTCGTTTGACCTGCCTAAATTTAACACCACATCCTTAAAATTTAAGGTAAGGTCGTAATAAGAGAGAGCCCTTAAAAATTTAGCTTCGGCTATAAAACCTGCTTTTGCATCGGCATCTATTGGCATATTTTCTAAAACCTCAATTGCAAAATTGGCAGATGTTACCACTTTATAGGCACCTTGCCAAAGGTTTAGAATGTACTCATGGTCTTTTTCCCAGGTACCCACTTCTAAAGGTATCAGGCCACTAATGGAACCATCCTGCCCGTAATCGGTAGGCAATTCGCCTAACTGAAGGTAATCCATGGTATAATAGGCACCCCAAGTATCTATATCTCCCCTTTGGGCAGCATAAACAGCAAGTACTAGTACTTCGGCATCTTCAAATGTTTCATAGGCATTTGCTTCTGCCAAGCTTGAGTAAACTATTTCTTCAAGTTTGTTCTTGCACGATAAAACACTTATTATCATTACTAAAAATGTTAATAAGAAAATATTTATTTTTTTCATAATACGTATATTTTAATTAGTTAAGTGAAAGTCTAAGTCCAATGGTATAAGTTTTGGAATTAGGAAATCCGTTATCATCTACCCCTCTGCCAACTGATCTGGAAGAACCTCTATACGAAAAGCTTACTTCAGGGTCAAACCCTGTATAATTTGTAAACGTAAGTAGATTCTGGCCCTGAACGTATAGTTCCAAATTGCTCAACCACGAAATATTATCTGTTTTAAAGTTATAGGTTAAAACAATGTTTTTAAGCCTTACATAAGAGGCATCTTCTATAAATTCAGTATTTACATAAGAGCCATATTCTCCTACAAAATAACCTGCACCCGGTCGGGTACCTGTGGTGTTTGATGCACTATACCTTTCAGCAGCCTGTGGTGTGCGCCATTCATCTAGCATTACAGCTCTCAAGTTAAGTACATCGTTGCCTTGTACCCCTTGAAAAAATACATCGAGGCTCAGGCCTTTGTAGCTAAATCTATTGTTAAAGCCCCAGATAAAATCAGGTGTGGCATTGCCGATTACAGATCTGTCATCTGCATTAACAATTCCGTCTCCATTGGTGTCTTCATACTTAGCTTGTCCTTCTACTGAGTTGGGCTGAGGTGTGTATGTTTCTCCGGCTTGTATTACACCAAGGTATTTGTAACCATAAAAGTCCCCCATTTCTCCTCCGGCAATCAACTGCCTGTAAACCTGCTCAGATGCATACCATAAAGGCCTTCTATCTACTTGCAAATTAATAGGTGAGTCTCCACTAAGCTTAACAATTTCATTTGTGTTTTTCGAAAAATTGACCGATGCTGTCCATCTGAAGTCTTTTTCAATAATATTACCTCCTAATGTTAGCTCTATCCCTTTATTATTTATTTCGCCTACATTGGTTCTTTGTCTAAGTGCACCCAAAGAAGCCATAGAAACGTTTTTATCAACAATAAGGTCTGTAGTATTGGAGTTATATACTTCGGCAGAACCAAATAACCTACTCCCAAATAGTCCAAAATCAAGCCCAATATTAAGCATCCTGGTGGTTTCCCATTTTAGATCAGGATCTGCGACAAACCTTCCATCAGGACCTAAGCCTGACACAGATGTTTGTCCATCGTAACTATACAGTTTAGTAGAGCCTACTCTTTGTATTGCTGTATAAGGCGAAATATTATTATTACCGGTAATTCCATAAGCAAGCCTTAACTTAAGGTTATCTACAAGGTTAGAATTTGTTAAAAAAGCTTCTTCAGATATTCTCCAAGCAGCTGAAGCGGAAGGGAATACACCCCATTTATTATTTTCTCCAAATTGGGAGGCTCCATCTGCCCTTAATGTAGCAGTTAGTAGGTATTTGTCGTTAAAACTATAATTGGCCCGGCCAAAGAAAGATATAATGCGGCTATCTGCCCTAAAACTGGAAACAATTGGCCTTCCGGTTGAACCTAAATTATAATACAATGTTTTTTCGGTTGGAAATCCAATTCCTCTTGCAGAGAAACTTAAATTATTAAAATACTGGTCAGAAGCACCTACTAATATATTTAGATATTGCCTCGAAGAAATTTCGGGGGTATAATTAAGCGTACCTTCTATCAATTGAGTAGTGCTTTTTGATTCACGTATTCGCCCGTTTGGATTCCTCCACCCCCAAGCAGTAAAGGGTACAGGGTTAAATTCTTTAAATGTAGTGGCAGAATTATCAAACCCAACATTAACCTTGGCTACCAACCCTTCCATAATTTTATAATCAGCCCAAATAGTTCCATACGTTCTAATTACTGTATTCTCTCTTACGATCCCTTCCATTCTGGCAACTGGATTTATCCAAGGCCTGCTGGGATTGTCTCTGGAAAATACGGTTGCACCATAACTGCCATCAGCATTATACGCAGCCCTGCCGGGTTCAGCAGTTAGTAAGGCATATGTGTTTGAATTGCTTCTAAATCCTGCCCTGTTCTCCAGCTGATCAGCGTCAGTTTTTGCTGTATAAATATTTACACCAATATTAGCTTTTTTTCCAACTTTCCTGTCAACATTTAAACGAACCGAAATACGGCTAAAATCGCTATTAAGCAAAACACCTTCCTGATTAAAGGAGTTTGCAGATAAAGCAAATCTGGAATTTTCATCTCCGCCCGAGGCAGTAATTGTATGGCTTTGGATCATGGCATCCCTGGTGCCTTCCTTAATCCAGTCTGTACCTTCGCCTGTGGTTGCTGTTCCCAGTGCAATATCAGCAGGGGTGTACCAGGGGTCGGTAGTATTTGCCTGCAAACCATATTGTATATCACGGTTATCTGCGTAGTCTGTCCAGTTTAAAAAGTCAATGGTATTATTAATCTGCTGTACTCCAGCAAACCCATCATAGGTAATTTTAAACTCGCCTCTTTTTCCTTTTTTAGTAGTAATTAAAATAACTCCGGAAGACCCTCGTGACCCATAAATAGCTGCAGCCGAAGCATCTTTTAATATATCAATAGATTCAATATCGGCAGGGTTAATGGAGGCGCCTGCTGCAATAGGAAACCCATCTACTACATACAATGGCTCGTTGCTGTTTGAAATAGAATTATTACCTCTGATAACAATAGATAACTCACCACCAGGTGTTCCGTCTCCGCTTGAAACTTCAACACCTGCAGCGCGCCCTTGCAACATTTGTGCTGCCGAGGTTACACCACCCCCTGTGGTCATATCCTCCTCTTCCAATGCTACCACAGCACCTGTTAAATCCTTTTTCTTAACTTCGCCATACCCTACAACCACAATTTCCTCGAGAGCGGTAATATCTGGTACCAAAACTAAGCTGATTATCGTTCTAATGCCTACAACAATCTCTTCGGCTACATAACCGACTGAGCTGAATGTAATGATAGAATTTTCATCCGAAACCTCTATAGAAAAATCACCATTCACATCCGTAATTGTGCCAACATTTGTTCCTTTCAATATTACATTAACACCAGGAAGTCCATTAGGGTCTACATCTGAAGTGATTTTTCCTGTAATGGTAATACCCTGAATGATAACTTCCAGCACTTTTTCATTCTTATTTTTTTTAGATTTCCTGGAAATGTGAATATTATTGTTTACTTGTTTGAACTTAAGCCCCGTTTGTTTTGAAATCTCCATCAGAACCTCGGCAACAGTAGCATTATTGAATTTGCCTGTAAATCTAAAATTTTGATCAAGGTCTTCACTTTTATAGGAAAATTCGTAATCTGTTCTGGCTTCAATATCCCGAAAAACGTGAATGAGATTTGCATTCTCAAGTTTAATTTTTATTGAAGCCTCTTTCACACTTTTAATCTGTTGTGCATTCAATCCACTGGCATAAATGGTGCTTAACAGAAAGCAATTAATAATTAGCGCATGTAGCGTTCTCCTTGACATATTTAATAAAATTTGTCGTAATCGTTTAAAATTCATAACTTTAATGTGTTTAATACAAAGAAAATTTTAAGTTTTCAGCCTATGCGATGCTACAACATCCATAGGCTCTTTTTTTGATAAGTTTAATATTATTTCATAGGCTTATTAATTTGTTTTGTTAAAAATTATTTCTACTGAATCTCCTGCTATTCTAAATTCGAAATGATGCACAAAAGAAATTCCCTGAAGCACCTCCTCTAGCGACTCATTTTTGTAATTACCTGTATAATGAAACTGACCTAATAAACTATTGTCAACATTAAACTCCACTCCATACCAATCTTCGAGTTTGTTGATGATCTCAGGCAAAGAATTATTATCAAATGCTAAAATTCCATCTTTCCAACCCACCTTATCCAAATAATCGAAATCATGTACTTGCATTTCACCAATCTGATTGGCAGTGACAGATTTACCGGGATCCAGAATTACAAATTTCGATAAAGGATTTGTCACACTAACCTTCCCTGATACCAATGCTACTTCAACAAAATCATCGTTTTTGCCGTTCACATTAAAGCTAGTGCCTAGTGCTATGGTGGTTACTCCATTTGAAATTACTTTAAACGGCCTTGCAGCATCTTTTTCAACTTCAAAAAATGCCTCCCCTTCCAACTCCACAATTCGTTCTTCTCCAATAAATGCTTTATTATATTTGATTCCGCTCAACGAGTTTAATATCACTTTCGATCCGTCTGGTAAATATGTAGTTAGCTTCTGCCCTTTTGGATTTTGCTTGGTTATTACTGTGGTTGCCACTACTTCTTGTGGTAGTTGATTTGAGTTTATAACAAAATATACTAATCCTGATAAAGCAAAAAATACAATTAGCGCAGCAGCTACTTTGTACCAGGAAAATTTATTCGACCGATGAGTCTGTATGCTTCTATTATTTTTATTAATATCAATTACATTTACAGATGAAGCTGCAAACGATTTTTTCATTAACCTGACATAAGCTTTTTTAGTGTCTGAAGATTTAACAGTAAGTGTGCTATTATCCCAGTAAAGCTTTGCGGATTCGAAAATTGCCCGATGATCTTTGTCCTCGCTCAACCATTTTCGAAGCATTTCAATTTCATTGGCTGTAGCTTCATCTTGTAGGGAAGCTAAAATGATCTGATCAATGTTGCGATTTTCCAATTTTTCTGTTTCTAATTCTAATGATTCATACTAAAGACTGGATAACTACAAAAAATACCTATTGGTCCTTTTGTTTTTTTTATTGGATCCAAAGTAAAGTCAAAATTAGGAAATGAAACTGCTGGGTTTTGGGGCCTTGGATTTGGAGAAATTAGGTGAAAAAAATTAAATCCTTGAACTCTGACTTATTATAATCCTAAAAAAATAATAAGCTTTTCAAGGTCTTGAATAATGGGCTTTTTTTATCCTTCGTTAAATAATCTGTAGTATTTTGTCGAATCAACTTCATTGCACTTAGCAATTGATTATTTACTGTTTTCACAGAAACACCAAGTATATCTGCTGCTTCCTGATACTTCAAACCTTCTTCTTTTACAAGCCTGTAAACCAATCTTGTTTTCTCAGGAAGATTTAAAATTGCCTCGTCAATAATTGCAAATAATTCTTTATTGAGCAAGGTAATCTCAGGATTGTGGTGTGTGATGTATTCGTTGAAATGAGGCTCATCAAAGCTGACATTTATCAGCTTTGAATTTTTCTTATGATAGTCGAGTGTTTTATTTCTCGTGCAGACATAGATGTAGTTCTCAAAATTCTTCAACTCCGCAAGTTTTGACCTTCGCTCCCAGATAGAATGCATTACCTCCAATACAATATCCTCGGCAGACTCATGGTTTTTTATAATGACAAACGCATAATTGAGTAACCTAGGATAATATCTGTTGAATAATAGCTTAAAAGCAACCTCATCAGATTTTGATATGTTAATTAGAACCTTTTCAATATTAAAAAAATCAGCCTTCATGCAATCTACTTCACGCTTATAAGATTAAAGTATTGAGTCTCTAAATTTCTAAAAAAAAGAGAGACTATCAAAATACAGTTATTTTTTTCCTTTCTTTTTAGCATAGTCACTAGACCCTTTCATGCGATCTTGAGCAATATTTCCAAGCTATTTCACCACAACTTCATCGATCAAAATAGATGCTTCTTCTCCACTGAAACAATGCTAACTTGGGTTTACTCCAATATTTTTTGTAAATATTTTGATAAATAGCATCCTGATTTTTTCTAGTGAAAATCAAAAGTTTCAATATGACTCTCCTTTTGTTTTAACGGAACATTATGAGTAAGCTTTCAATTTGCTTATAGTTTTCACCATCCTCGCTTACAGAACAAATGGCATATTTAGGAATTACAATCCTGACATCTGCTCCGAATGCGAATTGCTTTTGAATACTCAATTCCACAGAACTTTTATTGTTTTCCATGTAAGCTTTGGGTCTGGTAGATTTCTCACTAAAAAAGTTAACTCCCGATTCCTTGCAAATCTCCACAAACGACTCCAGTTTTTTCATCATTTCAACATAGGGTCAGTATTGTCTGGTCAAACCACTATTAAAAAATTCTCCTTTTGCTTTCCTTTTAGAAAATTCCAAATCAGCAAAAATCTTGGGAAGTTGCCCTATTTCTCTCCTTTTCAAAAAATAAGAATCATCTTCGACAGATTTCTCAGCCTGATCAAATATACGATTGTACATATTCACCATAATAAGGTGATAAAAATCCATTAGTGTGTTCAGATGGGTTACCGAACAAATTCAGGTTTTTGCACGACACTTCCAATGCATCGTGCATAACATTAATGTATTAATGATATAGTGGCCTACATCCCCATGGTACCAGATATGGATGCCAGAGCAATATTGTGTAGCACCTTATCAAGACGCTCTATTTCCACTGTTAAATCTATAGCAGAAACATCAGGTGATTCAATGCAATCATCACTCTTGCAGGAGAAAGTTGCAATTGATGAAAGTAAAGAAGCTTATTGTATGATTATTCAGAGATACCACCATTATTACTAATTATATTATGGAATATTTATCAGCTGCAAGTTTAGCAATTTTGATTATAAATGCTTCATATGTGCAGACAAAACTGGGTTTGACATTTTATACATATTCAACACCTACCACTCCGAAACATCAATAATTCCAGATCGCATTCCTCTGGTAGTTTTTATGCTTTTCATCTCATCTTTATATTTAATGTGAGTGAGATTGATCTGATCATCAAATAACTCCAAAAGTATCGAATTTTCTATTTCAATAGTCTCAAAATCTTCTATGCTTTTGACTTCCAGAAAACATAATATTTCGTGTTCCTTAAATTTAAATCCCAAAAAATTTAAGTCAATCTGCTTTGCGTTTATCTTAATCTTAAATCTGTCTTTTAGATAGTTTTTAAGGTGAAGATTGGTGGTTTTTTTGTCGTAGGTTCTATCGAGTTTAAATTCATCATTTCCTTGGTTATTGATTGATAATTGGAGGTCGTCAATAAAAATTTTCATTGATATTTCCAGCGAATGGGTGTTTAGATTGTAATTTACTTCACAAACACTTACGTGAAATGTGTGCAAATTTGCAATAATAATTGCGCCGAAAATCTGAGGAAGTAGAGCTATCATTTGCATGAAATACTATTAAATTTCAAATTTATGCATTAATATTGCCATTCTTTATAAAGTACAATTTTTTAATTATCGTAGTCTTACTTAAAGCTTCAACAATTGATGTCTCAGTTTCTTTTATATTATAAACTCGGCATCAGGTATATTCTTGATATTTACAATGTAGAATATATTCTGTTTCTTATTTCTCTCCTTGTTGTATTTACTATTAAGGACTGGAAGCGTGTAATTATACTGTTGGTATTTTTTATTTTTGGTTATACAATCACCATGGCTTTGGGGAGTTACAACATCGTAAAATACAATCATAACCTGATTCAATTTCTTCTTCCTCTAACCATTTTCTTTACTTCCTTTTCAAATATTTTCAAAAAAAAGGACAATTTTCGATACAGCGGAAATATTAGAAAAAACTATATATTGGCTCTAATTTTTGGTGGAATTCATGGCTTTAGCTATTCAAATTATTTAGTCGGAATCAATGGAGATTCATTAAAAGTATGGAGTCCGTTTGTATCATTCAATTTGGGTATTGGGTCCGGACAAATAATTGTGTTTCTTTCCTTCTTAATTATAGCTTATTTATTTCTAAATATTTTTGGAGTAAACAGAAGAGACTGGATTATGGTTATTTCTTCAGGAATAGCAGGCGTGGCCATTACACTAATGTTTGAATCAAAATATTGGTAAATAGGACGTTAATAATTAAATAGACAAATCAGCATTCAAATGAAATTTTACATCATATT
Organism: uncultured Roseivirgaceae bacterium; assembly: GCA_964507705.1. Taxonomy (GTDB): domain Bacteria; phylum Bacteroidota; class Bacteroidia; order Cytophagales; family Cyclobacteriaceae; genus JAAUQL01. The sequence goes on from CAZDRA010000127.1 coordinate 8,529, forward strand.
CTTAGCACTTTTTCTTTTCGCATTTGCAGGGCAAAGTCAGGAGAGTTTTAAAGGAAGAAAATTTGAACAGTTGGGTACAATGCTTCCAACTCCAAATACTTATCGGACGGCATCCGGAGCTCCCGGGCATAGTTATTGGCAGCAAAAAGCTGATTATATAATTGACATAGAACTCGATGACGACAATCAAACAATTAGTGGTTATGAGGAAATTACATACACAAATAATTCTCCGAATCAACTAAGCTATTTATGGTTACAACTGGATCAAAATATAAGAAATGTAGCGGCAGACCAATACAGTACTAAAAATACATTTATGTATCAAAATATGTCTGAATCGGCGATTAAAAATCTTATCACACATAGCGATGAACTGGGCTTCAATATTTTGGAAGTGAAAGATTCGGAAGGCAATGATCTAACTTTTAAAATCAACAAAACGATGATGAGGGTAGAGCTTCCGAGAGCACTTGGTTCCGGAGAGCAATTTACATTTGCGGTAAAATGGACCTACAACATCAATGATAGAAAAAAGGAAAAAGCGAGATCGGGGATGGAATACTTTCCCGAGGATGGAAATTACTTGTACACAATTGCACAGTTTTTCCCCAGGATGGCGGTATATGATGATATAGTTGGCTGGCAAAACAAACAATTTTTAGGAAGAGGTGAGTTTGCGCTTCCCTTTGGTGATTACAAGGTTAGAATAACAGTCCCTGCCGACCATATTATCGCTGCAACTGGGACGCTTCAAAACCCAGCTGAGGTTCTAACAAAAGAGCAAATTGATCTTTTTGAGCAATCAAAAACTTCTTCAGATCCGGTAATAATTGTTTCGCAAGAAGAAGTGATGCAAAAGGAAAAAACAAAATCAAACGATAAAAAGGTATGGGAATACCATGCTGAAAATGTTAGAGATTTTGCCTTCGCCAGTTCAAGAAAACTGATCTGGGATGCCATGGGAGTAAGTATTGGAGGAAAAACAATAATGGCCATGTCGTATTACTGCAAGGAGGCCAACCCGCTTTATGAAGAATACTCAACAAGAGTAGTTGCGCATTCGCTAAAAACATATTCTAAATATACCATCGACTATCCATATCCTGTTGCTATCTCTGTCGAAGGGGATAATGGTATGGAATATCCAATGATTAGTTTCAACCATGGAAGGCCCGATAAAGACGGAAAATATTCTGATAAGAAAAAGAGAGGAATGATATCGGTAATCATCCATGAGGTGGGGCACAATTTTTTCCCGATGATCATCAATTCCGATGAGCGTCAGTGGACATGGATGGACGAGGGTTTGAATAGTTTTGTGCAGTATCTGACAGAGCAGGAATGGGATCCTAATTATCCATCACGGAGAGGGCCACCTGAAAATATTGTTTCCTATATGAAAGGAAGCAAAGATTTTATGGCGCCCATCATGACAAATTCTGAGCAAGTTTATCAATTAGGAAACAACGCATACGGAAAGCCTGCAACTGCATTGAATATCCTTCGTGAGACTGTCATGGGGCCAGAGCTATTTGACTATGCATTTAAGGAATATTGCCAACGCTGGGCTTTTAAGCATCCTTCTCCTGCCGACTTTTTCAGGACTATGGAAGACGCCAGTGCAGTTGATCTGGATTGGTTTTGGAAAGGTTGGTTTTATACTACAGACAATGTAGATATCGAAATTGCTGATGTGACCTGGTATAACTTTGCCGGCCAGATAAAAAACGAAATTGAAGCAAGTGGTAAGGATAAAAAGAAGAAAAAGAAAAAAAGTAGCTCTGCTAAATCCGATGGAGGTAATTCAAATCTTGAAGATAAATTGACTCCTGCTGAAAAGTTAAAAAAACCAAAACCTTTGACTGCTTCCATTTCAAATGCTAATGATTTGATCAATACAAATCAGAATTTTTATGAAGTAAAATTAAAAAATAATGGGGGGTTGGTGATGCCGGTAATCCTACAAATTAATTACCGTGATGGTTCATCGGAAATTAAAAGGATCCCTGCAGAAATATGGCGATACAATGAAATGGAAATTACAAAAATATTTGTTTTGGATAAAGAAATTGAAGATATCGTACTGGATCCTTTCAATGAAACTGCAGATGTAAATGTTCAAAACAATCATTTCCCTCCAAAAGAAGTGAAATCAGATTTTCAAAGATATAAGGCGAATCAATGATAATAAGAATTATCCTGCAAGCAGGCTCACCACACGTTTGAAAAACTCTGTTGAAAATGATGGCAATTCCTGCCACCTTTCTAAATTCAATTTTATACTTGGTTTTAAAAATTTACAATCCGCTATAAATGTCGTATGATATTTTGTCAACGGTTCGTAATTGTCCGGATCATAATGATATTGCCATGGAGATTTACCGATGCCAATAAATATATTTTGATTAACCAGTAAACTAATATTCTTCAAAATATTGGATCTATAAAAGTCCAGCGGGTCACCATCAAGATGAAGTGTGGCACTAAAAAAATTGCCCCACCAAAACATGGTTCTGAAAGCAAATATATTGTATTGCGAAAAAGTTGCCGGAAAATCCAGTACTTGATATGGCAATCCCAAATAATATTCTCCTTTAGATATTTTACCTTTATTGAATGATTTTTGAGGGAGGGAGACCAACTTATCAAACCCTTGCACCTTGGTTAAGGACGCTCTGGTTTCAGCAAGCAATTCACTTACTTTATTACCGATGATAATTTTGGTGTGCAGAAACTCCCGGTCTTGAATCATCGCAAGTTCCTTTTTGCTAAATGTCATCAAATGTCCATGAGTTAGTTACTCATTAATCCATTTAAACTTATAATCATTTGCAGGAAGTTTCACCCGCTCAGCAATGGCGCTTAGTCTTTTTGGTAGTGCCATTAAGTAATCCCTGGCTTTTTCAGACTTATCATTTAGTTCAGTGATGTTCTCAACATTCCATTGCTGCAAAACAGACTTCAGAATGTCAATATAATCCAGTGTTGTATAAACTTTTATTCGCTGTGCTGCATCAGAAAAGTGACTGTACAATTCGCCACTTTCCATCCCTGTTTCTCTCATAAAATGAGCCGGCATTACGATTTTTTTTCGCATCATTTCTTCCAAAGCCAGCATGGCATTGATTGGATCAAGGGCGAATATTCTATTTATAAATTCGATATAAGCATTTGCATGTCGGGCTTCATCGGCTGCGATGATGCCAAATATTTTTGCGAGCAACATATTTCCCGATTGTTTTGCCTGGCTTGCTACCCTGCGATGAGATACGTTGGTAGCCAATTCCTGAAAACTTGTATAAATAAAATTTTTGTATGGATCGCAACTGGTGCCAATATCAAATCCATCGGCGATCAGGTATTGAGTAGAAATCTCCATCTCTCGCATATTGACTCTTCCGGAAAGGTATAGATATTTGTTGAGCAGATCACCGTGCCTATTTTCTTCAGCAGTCCATCCTCTTACCCATTTTGCCCATCCGTTTCCGCCCTCCTGATCTACACCTTTAACATCCATCAACCAAGATTCGTAAGTTGGCAAAGCTTCCTCTGTGATAGCTCCGCCTACAAGTACAACCCATAAATCATAGTCCATTTCTTTACCCAGTTCCTGGATTTCCATTACACTTTCAAAAAACCCCGGCGATTTAGCATTGGGCAAAATATCTGAGGGCTGCCAATTTTCTTCTATCGGTTTCAAATATTTCTTGAGCAATTCATCCATTGATTTTTCAATGGTTTGCATCACCTCCAGCTGTATATTATGTGCACTCATAGTTTGTTCAATTAATTTCTAATTTAACGAAAATTACATTTTCATACAATAATAATTTTGTTAAGAATCCAAAATATGCTCACTACATACAAATAAAACATTCTTCATTTTTCTGATTGAATACGCTATCTTAATTATAAACAATAATTATTGAAATGCTTAAAATACTGATGGGCAAGTATTATTTTTGGCAATTAATTTTTGTCAATAATTTTTTAGCATAGATTTTGAATAAAAGAACCAAACGAATTCTCCTCGCATTATTGATATTTACATCAATTTATATCTTGTAT
>CAZDRA010000128.1:0-12570 GCA_964507705.1 uncultured Roseivirgaceae bacterium
TTTGTGTTTTATACAAAAATAACAAATTAGGTAAATATACGGGCATTCATTTTATAGTATATGGTCACGAGCTAAAAAGCTCGCGCCAGTGCGGATACGAGTTTTGGCAATGGACCTAATTAAAAAAAGGAGTGTTTCTGATTTGAGTTTATGGATAGGATCTAATTAATTTGATAAATCATCAAGTTTCAGCAGCATAGATTTTTGCACATAATCCTTAATTATAACCTGCAATTTTTTATCACAAGCATTAAAATTATTTATGATTTCAGACTTATCCTCTTCCAGATTATTTCTATAATTCACAATTTTTGGTGCATTTTCCTGGATCATAAATCGCAGAAAACGCCACTCGGTATTATTCGGATTTGCGTGGATGGAGGATTCCAGTAGCAATCTTCCCGACTTAAAGGTTTTCAGCTTTAGGTTTGCGTTTTTTTGTAATCCAGATATTTTCATCAGCAATGCGCCTTGGTATGCTTCCAGTTCTTTTGATTCACTAATTTTTAAAGATAGGTCTTCCATTTTTTTAAGCGTCCCTTCTTCAAAAACAAGATAATACTCATTTCGAGAAAACTGATCTATTGAAAATCCCGAAGCAAAAATAAAAAGCAACATAAACGCCCCGTTTCTGATGAGCAAGATTAAAAATAGATTGCTTCGTAGGTATGCTTGTCTCATGGAATGTATCAAGATTTCTGGCGGGTCAATATCATGAGTACGTTTGATGACTTCGACGATTGGTGATCAAATTTAATATTATAATGATGCGCTTTTGCCCAGTCAACTATAAATTGCTTGGTAAAAAAATGCAACTCTCCCCCTCCTTGGGTTTTATTGAACTTTAGATATTTAGTGGACCATTGCTCAGATTTCTTGGTCCACTTATGTTCATGCTCCATGTCTGCCAATCCATCTCGAATTAATATTATGCCTCCTGGTTTGAGGCCCTCATTACAATTTTTTAGCACTTGAAGTTGTCGGTCAACTGGAAGGTAGTGCAAGATGTCGGCTAAAATAATAGCATCAGCTTCCTGGGGTTTTACCACACTTATGTCCGCTGAATGAAACGCAATGCCTTCTCTTTTAAGATATGAATTTTGGGCAACCGCAATTTTATCTTCATCATAATCAAATCCCAGTATGTCGAAGTCATCATTTCGCAATTTCAAATAATAGCTTAAAAACCCATAGCCACATCCCAAATCATAAATCCGCTTTGGACCATTGCCAATTAGAGAGAAATAATTTTCGTAATTCCTTTTTTCAAATTTCCATTTTATACGAAAGTACCATTCGAGTATTGGGCCCTTAAATTTATAGGAATGCAGCAGTGGGTAATACTGATAATCAAGCACTCCACAAATATTGGCTACTTCAGCATAAGATTGCTTAAAGTATTTGCTTATGGCTTTGGTTCGTTCTTTATATCCGATACCAAAAGCCGAATCATCGTATTTAATTCGAGGCAACACATACGTGCTCAAATAGCTGTCTTTTAAGTTGTAATCATGCTTTGGCATGGTGTAGGAATATCCATGAAGCACAACCGGCGTGATGTCTAACTTTAGTTGCTCTGCAAGAAAAAAAGCACCCTTGTGAAACCTTTTTATTTTCCCATCAGCAGACCTTGACCCTTCAGGAAAAACAACGATGGAATAACCTTGATTAACCAGCGCCCTGGCTTTTTCGATATTTTCATCGAGCGACTCAAACGTCGGGATATAATCTGCATATCGGATGGCATTACCAAACAATACCGAATCATAGACCCAGCGATTTACCAACATAATAACATTGGGATGAAGCCGCGCCAAGGCCAGTATATCAAAAAATGAAGTGTGGTTGGCAATGATTATACTGGGCTTGGAGAAATCAAGATGCTGCATATTATAATATCTCTTAGTTGTATTGAAGAGAATATCTAACATCAATCCAGTAATCCATTTCAACATTTTATGAAGGGCGTTCTTTTTCCAACTTGTCTTTTTGAAGGGAATCAATCGAATTAAAAACCCCAAAAATACACCAAGTAAACTTCCAGAAATAAATATTGAATAGCCTACGATACTCAATAGTATCCCCCAAACGGTTACTGGAGGTTTGCCAACATTTGTTCTGCGGGTGGTAAAAAAATGAAATAGTATCGGCTGCACAAAAAAGGAAATAAATACAATAGTTAGAATTCCTGTTACACTAATTGCGGCGATCGATTTAATGGCAGGATGTTTGGCGAAAATCAATACTCCGGTGCCAATAATGGTAGAAATGGAGGAGAGTATAATACCTGTTTTGTAATGCCCCAGTACCTTTCTGCCATACTTATATTTTGTTTGCAGACCATCGGTCATAAAAATGGCAAAATCATCTCCCAGACCAAATATGAATGTGATGATGATGATATTTATAAAATTGAATTTAAAACCCAATATGGCCGAAATACCCAATATCCAAATCCAACTGATGGCTATAGGAATAAAAGAAATCAACGTCAGCTCTATGCTTCCATAAATCAATAGCATCGCTACAAACACCAATATTGTGGCAAATACCAGCAGGTAATTAAAGTCGGCTTTAACGGCTTCAGTCAGCAAAGCCATCACGCTTGCGCCATCGACAAGAATTGCGTTTTTGTCATTTTCAAATTGAGCCCTGAAATCTTCATATTGCTGTTTGGGCAGTACCACACTAGTTATCAAAGCGCTATGGGCATTTGAAGATGTTGAATCAGCCAGCAGCAGCTGGCTCAATGATTTACTTTTCTGGACAAACTCAAATAGGTGCTCATTTTTGGGTTCGGTATCCAGCCAATTTTTAAAAGAAGCAAAAGCGTTGGATTTAAAACCCAATGCATCAGCATTTCTGGAAACATTATTCCAAGCTTCATGCTTTTTATCTTTCCAAAAGGCTTTCCACAAATCTATCTTGCGCTGTTGCGCTTTGTCAGAAAGTATAAATAAACCCAATGAATTAATTTCCTTGATTTTATATTGGCCTCTCAGCGCATTTAGCTTTTCGTATAATTTCGAATTTTCTTCAGCGGCTAAATTGCTATTTCCTTCGACTAAAAAGTGAACTCTTTTTTCTTTGTCAGGATCAATATTCTGGTGAGCGTATTCAGATTTTTTTAATTCCTCCGGATAGTAGTTCAATTTGTTGAGGTCACTTTCAAACTTGATATCAGATGCGAAATAGAAAAAGACGATGGTGAACAGCACGATGATTGGCATAAACCAAGAAGCGCCAGATACAGCATCAATATTCAACTTATCAAACCAACTGTCTAACTTATTGGTCTGGGAAAATTGCAACTTTCGTTCAAGTGGCCGCAGCAATATTGGGAGTAGGGCCAAAACAAATACCAATGTGCCGAAAAGGCTAAATGCGGTAAATAGTCCGAAGTCATGGAGCGCATTGGAATGGGCAAAAGTGAGAGACAGAAATGCGGCAATGGTTGTCGATCCGCTTACTATCAATGGTAATATCACTTGCTTTCGTGTGTCCTTTGCATTTTGATTTTGCTTGAATTGCGAGAAAAAATGAAATGAATAATCAACCACTATTCCCAACACTACTGTCCCTGCGCCAAATGCAATCCCCGAAATATGCCCCTGACACAAATAGATTCCAACAACAGCAAAAAAGACCCCAAATACCCCAGGCAAAAGAAAAAGGACTATGATGAGAAAATTTCTAAAATAGTAAAACAATAAAGCCAAAATGCAGACTATGGCTATGCTCATGGTGATTTTTATATCCTTGGCAATTTGGGTAGCATTGGCATCGGCGATTAAGAAAGTGCCAAAGAAATCGAATTTGTTATTCGGAAATTCATTGTTCCAATTTGATTTTATCAAGGCCAGCTTTTCAGACAAAATGCGATTGTTGCTGCTTTCGGAAGGGCTGTAGCTCAGGCTGCCATAAATAAATAATTTCTTTCGGTCGGAAGAAATGAAAAGACCTTCATTTGCAATAATATCGTCGGCGACAACATCACGTTTGAGTTTGTCGTATGCAAATCGCAATAAATGCAAAGGGTCTTTAATTGTCCAATGCTTTAGTGCAAAACCTTCTGGGGAAAACAAGGAAGATTTATTGATTTTCATTATCGCGGCAATGCGATGAGGCATTATATCTTCTTCTATTTTTTTATAGTCGAGGCTGTCCAAAAATAGGTAAAGGTGATTAAATAGAAATGCTGAAAAGACATCAGGATCGATATCACTTTTATAATGCAGGCCATTGACGTAATCTCCAACTTGGCTATTGACAAATGCGACTAAGCTATCTGCTTTTTTTGCTATACTATAAGGAGTATCTACATTGCTGTCGAGCGACATGGACAAAATCAAGGCCTTTTTTCCTTTGTCGAGAAGTGGCTTTATTTTGCTATAAGTCTTTGCATTGGGTATGGCGCTATCAATATCTTCAGAGATATCAAGGTTGACAAAGCTCCACCAACCTCCCACCAACATGGCGATAATCAATAAATAAACAAATAGCTTTTGCATTCAGGCTGACCGATTATAAATTAAATATTTCTACAAGAAAAATGGAAACAAACTCATTGCAAGTTTCAAAAATCATTTCTTGTATTATGCAGGTTGACAAAAGTAATTTAAATATATAAAATGAAGGGAATTTGATTTATTTCTATATTATTTGCAACCTTATATTTTATATGAGTAAAAAAGAGTCATTGGAAAATATTACACTATATAAATTAGAAAAATTTTTGTTTGACGGAGAGGCTTACAGCTTATCTCAAAAACAGCAAGACAGGGTAGCCGAATCTTTTGAATTTTTAACATCTTTTTCTCGCGAAAAGGTGATTTATGGAATTAATACAGGGTTTGGGCCTATGGCGCAATATGTGATATCAGATGAAGAGCTTAACCAACTTCAATACAACCTTATCCGAAGCCATGCCAATGGAATAGGTGAGTATCTATCACCAAAATATGTAAAGGCGGTAATGATTGCCCGCTTGCATACCCTCGCACTTGGATTTTCGGGTGTAAGCTCAGAACTGACAAAAACAATTGAAACTTTTATAAATAGAAATATCTATCCTGTCATTCCTGTACAAGGTGGTGTAGGAGCGAGTGGTGATCTGGTTCAATTGGCACATTTGGGTCTGGCTTTGATAGGAGAAGGAAGCGTAATCTACGAAAATGAGGTTCATGATACAAAGCAGCTGCTCAGCAAATTGAACATAAACCCAGTTAAGCTTAAGCTTCGGGATGGCCTGGCAATAATCAATGGAACTTCGTGTATGAGTGGTATTGCCGCCATCAATTTAATCTATTCCGAAAGACTGATCGATTGTGCAATTCTCGCATCTTCTATCATGAATGAACTTACCGCCTCTTACGACGATTCTTTTTCGTCTGAGTTGAATAATTCTAAAATGCATGAAGGTCAGCGTGCGGTGGCCAGCCGGATGAGAGAGCATCTTGCTGATGGAATTGTACTAAAGAAACGCAACGAGCATTTGTTTAATGGCGACCATATAAAAGGCAAAGAATATTTTTCTGAAAAAGTTCAGGAATATTACTCACTCAGATGTGTTCCTCAAGTTGTGGGCCCAATATTAGATGGCTGGAAAAATGCAAAGCATGTGCTGGAAAATGAGTTTAATTCTGCAAACGATAATCCTATAATTTGTACCGATACCAAAAACGTTTATCATGGTGGCAATTTCCACGGTGACTATATTGCCTACGAAATGGACAAATTGAAGATTGGAATTACCAAGCTAAGTATCTTAATGGAACGGCAGCTTAACTACTTGTTGAATTCCAAGCTGAATGATAATTTCCCGCCATTTCTTAATCGAGGAAAACTTGGACTAAATTTTGGCCTTCAGGGGATGCAGTTTACCGCTGTTTCTACTACAGCAGAAAATCAAACATTAAGCAATCCGATGTCAGTGCACAGTATTTCAAATAATGGCGACAACCAGGATATTGTAAGCATGGGAACCAATGCGGCCCTTCTAACTAAAAAAGTTATTGACAATGCTTTTAGTGTTCTTGCTATTCATTTTGTGGCCATTGCTCAAGCCATGGATATAAGTGATAAGATGGATATGTTTTCCAGTTCCGCCAAAAGCCTATATAAATTTGTAAGAAAGGATGTGCCGGAATTGACGGAAGATGTATCTTTAAATAGTAATATAGAACAATTAAAAAAGCATTTATTAGAAAATCAATTAAGTGACAATAATTAGAATTTAGTCATTTTTTGGAGATTCTAATCAAAAATAAATTTTTTTACATGAGAAAATGCGCATTGGTTACGGGAGCTTCAAGAGGATTGGGGAAAGCAATTGCTATTAGACTCGCAAGCGATTTGAACTTACATATCTTAATCAATTTTGCTTCGAATGAAGCTGCAGGCCTTGAAACCAAAAAACTCATTGAGTCTCAAGGAGGAACAGCTGAGTTGATGCCTTTCAAAGTTGAGAATGGTGCACAGGTAGAAAAGATAGTCGGAAATTGGATAGCTGAAAATAAGGAGTCCAAAATAGAAGTGCTGGTAAATAATGCCGGAATTACCAAAGACAATTTGTTGGTCTTTATGGAAGAACAACAGTTCGACGATGTGGTAAACATCAGCCTTAAAGGCATGTTCAACGTCACCAAACAAGTGCTCAAACAAATGGTGCGAAGTCGCTATGGGCGAATAATAAATATTGCCTCCCTTTCGGGATTAAAAGGTGTTCCGGGGCAGGTCAACTATTCGGCAGCAAAAGGAGGCATGATTGCAGCTACAAGATCATTGGCACAAGAAATTGCCAAGCGAAATATCACCGTCAATGCCATTGCTCCAGGTTTTATCAAAAGCGATATGACAGAGGGTTTAGATGAGAGCACCTTAAAAAAATTAGTGCCAATGAACAGATTTGGCGAACCGGAAGAGGTAGCAGATTTGGTAAGTTTTATCGCTTCAGACAAGGCGGCTTACATCACCGGCGAAGTGATCAATATTAATGGAGGAATCCATAGTTGATCAATGAGGGAGGCCATTAGCAGTATTTTTCCTCAAGTGGGCTATCCTTTTTAAGGCAAAGTCTTAAAAAGCCAAACGCCCCTATTCAAAATCTTTACCAGCACGTTGAAAAAAGAAATATGGTATAATGGACGTATGCCAGACAGAAAGCCATAACTCTCTCCTGTTGGAGCCTGCCTGCCGAATGCAGGTTGTCACCAACAGGAATACACAAAGTTAAGCATCTCCCATTAAATGATTTAAAAAATCCGGCATTACATTTATGTAGTAAAGAAGTAGATTCTGCCTTTTTCCATCAGCCAATAATTTATCGATAAGACTTGTTGGCCACAACCTGGCTTGGAATACTGGGTAGTTTACTCAATAGCAAATTCGCTATCATCAATGCCCGTATTCACTTCAACACTTTGCGCAACTGCATTCATTTTCATGGGGCCCATAGGCATTGTAAAAGCATGGGGAAACTTCACGCCTTCAATTTCTCGATAGTCATCCATATCAGTATCCTGAACCATGTCACCTTGAGGGGTTTTGAGTGTAACACTTTCTCTCAATTTCAATCCCGATTCAATATCATAATAATTGGTGATGACATCACCCGATGGTTTGGTGATGGCTACTGCGTAAGTGTCCTTGCCTTCGATGGCAGTAACTCCTGTCAGTTCCGCATGGAGTCCTAAATCCTTTATGGCAAGTTCGCCAACTATTGCTGCATCAAATGCCATATCCTTTTTCTGGTTTTCATCTACCGGAATGGGCTGGCCCTGTTGTTGAATACTGGCTTCTGATCCATTAAATACAGAAGTCATTACTGCCATTCCTCCCATAGACATAGTTGTTTTTGACATATTTGGTGATTTTCGAATAAATGTAATCTCCAATTCACGTCCCTGCATTTCTGCTTTTAATACCATTTTCATATCCTTTATTGCGCGCACCTTTTCTTCTCCACCAATGGCCGAAATATAATTATCAATTACCTTGGCGGCGGTAAGTCCGGCGGGGATTTCAACTTTTTTAGGCACATAGGCATTTCCATAAATATCGTAGTAGGTCACTTCACCAAACTGCTTCAGCTTGTCAACCACCTCAGTACCCTTTCCGACAACAATCACATAGGCATTGTCTGGTTTGATGTATTTTTTTGCCATATCCTGAATGTCAGCAAGTGTTACGGCATCAAGGCGTTTGAGGTAATTTGTATAATAGTCATTGGGCAAATTATATCTTGCCTCATTCAACGCAAAACTGGCAATGGTTTGTGGGCTTTCCATACCTCTGGCAAAACTACCTGTAATATATGCCTTGGCAGATGCAAGTTCTTTCTCGGTTACCTCCTCATCAATTATTCTACGTAATTCATAAAACATCTGGTAAATAGCGCTATCCGTTACCTCATTTCTCACACTTGTTTGTGCTATGAATCTGCCAACAATCATGTCGCTCGAAATGCTCGAACCTGCCCCATAGGTGTAGGCATGTTCTTCCCTGATATTTTGCATTAACCTCGATGAAAATCCAGACCCAAGAATGGTATTCATCAAATTGGCTTTTAACACGTCAGCATCTCCTTTTTTTAAACTTATTGGGTATGCTATACGAATTTCAGATTGCACAGAATTTGGCCTATCGACAAAAGCAACTCTGGTGCTTTCCGCTTGGCTTAAGGCTGAGAATTTGGGAAGGTCAATTGATTTGCTCTCCCAGTCGTTAAAATATTTTTTTACCAGCTTTTTGGCCTCTTTCAGATTTATATCACCTACAATAGCCAAGTATGCAATTTCCGGGGTAAAGTATTTTGCATAATAGTTCTTACAATCTTCCAGAGTAATGTTATTTACCGTTTCTTCGGTGGTCAACTCGCCATAAGGATGATCTTTTCCATAAAGCAACACACTGCGTACATTTAATGCAATGGCTTTTGGTTCATCTTTTTGAGAGGCCAATCCCGATAAGGTTTGCTTTCGTAGTTTTTCTAATTCTGCCTCCGGAAATGATGGATTGTATAATACATCTGTCATCAGGTCGAGTAAAACATCCTGGTGTTTTGTAAGAGATGAGGCATATATCCCCGATGCAGAGGTGCTCAACGAAGCACCGATAAAATCTACAGCCTCATCAATCTCCTCTTTTGATTTTGTCGTAGTGCCTGTTCTTAGCAAATCCCCTGCCATGGAAGCATAGCCTGCTTTATCACCTTCTTTGATGGCTTCAAAATTTAAAATGAGGTTAAAGGCTACCCTGGGTAATTTATGATTTTCGACAACAATTACTTTCAGGCCATTCTTTAGTTCAAATTTCTCGGGTTTTCCAATCTTGATTTCAGGAGCCGGACCGGGAGTTGGGGGTTTTGTACGATCTACTTGCGCATCGACATTTAGGCAAAAAACTGATAGTATTATAAAAATATATAGACGTCTCATGGTATTCAATTTGTTGGTTGATTATTAATTTTCTTGATCTTTGGGCAGGTAATAAAGTACCACCCTGTTTTGTTTGGTTAGATACTTTTTGGCCACCTTCATTATGTCCTCCCTGGTCACTTTCATATATCTTTCTATTTCTGTGTTGATCAGATTGGCGTCACCAAAATATACATGATAGTCAGCCAGGCTTTCGGCAATTCCCGCTACTTTAGAATTTCCCAGTATAAAATCATTTTCTATTTGATTTCGTACTTTTTGAAATTCTCTTTCTGAAATCAATTCTTTCTGAACTTTATCAATTTCCACATCCATGGATTTTTCGAGGTCTTCCGCCTCCACTCCCATATTGGCAATTCCCAAGGCTATGAATAATCCAGGGTCTTCACCCGCAAGCGGAATGGCAGTTACCTGGACGGCCTTTTGTTGCTTATCGACAATTTCTTTGTAGAATCTGGAGCTCTGCCCATCAGACAACAAAGTAGTGAGCAGATCAATTGCATAATAATCATCTGTTCCCTGTGCCGGCATATGGTAGGCCTGAATGACAGCGGGAAGCCGGATATTATCATAAACGATATCTCTGACTTCTTCAGTCTGCGGAGGCTCAACAACCGTTGGTCTGGGCACCTCGATTTTTCCTCTTGGGATTTCTGCAAAGTACAGCTCAACCAGTTTTTTAGTCTCTTCAATATCAAGGTCGCCTGCTATGCTGAGTGTAGCATTTTCAGGAACATAAAAAGTATGGTAAAAATCCATGAATTCATCCAGCGAGGCTTCATTCAAATGATCCAGTGAACCGATTGTAGTCCATCGGTATGGATGCACTTTGTAGGCTCTTTTAAGTATTTCTTCCAGTATAGTACCATAGGGCCTGTTGTCAACACTTTGCCTTTTTTCTTCTTTCACTACTTCCCTCTGGGTATCTACACCGATTTGATCGATTTTGGCATGCATTAATCTTTCCGATTCTAAATACAAGCCAAGCTCCAATTGGTTGGATGGTAATATTTCATAATAATAAGTCCTGTCCAGCCATGTATTGGCATTATTAACTGCCCCTGCTGCGGTAAGTAGTTTATCGAATTGACCACGTGGAATATTTTCAGAGCCCTCAAAAAGGAGATGCTCAAAAAAGTGTGCAAACCCTGTCCGTTCCGGGTCTTCATTTTTTGATCCTACATGGTATAGAATAGAAACTGCAACAATTGGGGTAGAATTGTCCTGATGGAGAATGACATGCAATCCATTGTCAAGATCAAATTCTGTAAATTGTATTTCCTGCCTCTCCGCCTCTCCGGTGTTGTGGGGCAGGCTGGCATTATCGTTGGCAAAAACCTGGCTAAAAGCCATCAGGCAAATGCAAAAAGCAAAGTGTATTTTATTCATGTGTTTGATAAGTTGGTTATTTTCCTAAATATAATAATGACTGGTAATAAAATGTTACTTTTTATTGCAAATAGTATAATGAGAATATAAATGGTAATAGGCGAGTACAAGGCAAAAAAAAGACTACTCAATTATGAGTAGTCTTTTTTATTATTTTAAATATTCTCCTAAAAATGTTTGCAAATTGCAAACCCTAATATCCCTGTTGATCATATAATCATCTGTTTTGGGTGTAATTATAAAGTTGTTTTTTGTGCCAATATCTTCAATAGATTGCCATAAACCTTTAGTTACCTTAGGGCTTGAGGTGTATTTAATTTCAATTCCAAAATGTGGTATGCCGGATCTGGTAAGCACCAAATCAAGCTCCGATCCTTGATGGGTGCGATAAAAAAATGGTTCATACCCTTCTGGAAGCAACTGACAAATTTGTTCTACAACATAACCTTCCCAAGAATAGCCCAAAATCGGGTTTCCCTCAAGGGCATTAAAATCAGCAATACCGAGCAAATGGTGCAAAATGCCCGAGTCTCTAATATAAATCTTGGGCGACTTCACCAGTCTTTTTTTTATATTAACATAATAGGGCTGTAATTGCCGGATTAAAAAAGCTTCCTCCAAAAATGAAATGTATCTCTTAATAGAAGTACTTGTTAACTCCAATGATTTCCCTAAAGTGGCCATATTTAATAGGTTTCCATTCAAGTGAGCCAGCATAGTCCAAAGTTTTTTAATAACAATCCTGTTAATATCTAAACCCAACATTGGTAAATCTCGCTCTACATAGGTTTGGATAAAATTCTTTAACCATTTACGCCTGGCAGATGGATTTGCAGCTAAAAATGCGTCCGGAAACCCACCTGCAAGCCAGTGATATTCCTGGCTATTAACAGCGTTTACTTCCGTTATATTAAAGGGAGTAAGCTCTTCATAAACTATTCTGCCCGCCAAAGATTCTGATGAGTTTCTAATTAAATGTGGTGAAGCCGAACCTAAAATTAAAAATCTTCCCGGAATCCGGTTTTTATCTATCATTGAGCGTAGTGTAGGAAACAGTTCCGGGTTTCTCTGAATTTCGTCGAGAATAACACACTTGCTTTCATTACTTTCAAAAAACAATATAGGGTCTGCTAATTTTGCAGCATCGCTTTCGTTTTCAAGATCAATATAAACTATTTCTTTATTAATTTTTTCCGATAAATATCTGGCTAATGTTGTTTTGCCTACCTGTCGAGGTCCCACAATAGCTAAAACGGGGAAGTAACTAAGTGTTTCTAATAAGTCATTGATTTTTAATCTATTAATCATAAACAAATATACAATTTACCATGAAAAACTCAAATCACATTTGAGTTTTTCATGGTAAATTATTGCTTTAGTAACTTGGACTAGCTTAGCCTGCTACATTATCGCTCTTTTTGTTTAGGGTAATCCTTTAACTGTAGATCAAAAGTTTACTAATTGCTGTATTGTAAAAAAAACATGCAATAAGCAACATACAAAAGGCAAGCAAGTTCAGCACAGCCAGACGTGGCAATCTCAATATTCAGAGGCATTGCAACTAATGAGATTGCTTCAGTCGTGCCTCCTTCGCAATGACGCAAAAAAATACCGTGATAGTCCCCGGACCTGCTGCGGTAGGCAGGCCTGTTCCGGGGTCTGTCGGCAATTTGAAAAATCTTTTCTTATGGCAGGCAGGGATCTGGGAATTAACTGGTATTTTTTGACGTTATTGACAACCTGC
>CAZDRA010000129.1:0-12453 GCA_964507705.1 uncultured Roseivirgaceae bacterium
TGCAATGTCATATCACCTTCCAATCCAATACAAAACATTGATGAATACTCAGAATTTATCGGACAATGTGATATTGCAATTCATATATTTAGTAACAAAGATGAAATATTAGACAGTGAGGGTACGGGAATTGAAGAAAACCAAATTAATTATTCTATCAGTCATTATTCAAATAAAGAACTTTCATCAAAATCTTCTGAACTCCAGTTTAACATAATCGCATGGCATCCTAAATCAAAAAACAGAAATATTTATGATGAAGAGAATATTTCTGCACACATTTTAAGAATCCAGAAACTTGATGAAATAGAACTTTTAAGGACAACATTCGAAGAATTTAAAAGTCATTTATTTAAAAAAAACGATTCCAAAAGTAGCGGTTTAGAAGAGATAAAATCATTTGAAAAGAATAAGAATAATCTCTCCGTTTATTTCATATATGATCTCAAAGACAATGATATTGCCAAAGAAGTAACTAAAGAGATAGAAAAAAAAGGATTTGTTATTTATTCCCCACTGTTCACCACTGATGTTATCAAGGTAAGGCAGCAGCATAATTTCTGTCTTAAAAATTGTGATATCGCCATAATTTTTTCTTCTAACCCTAATATAAATTGGGTGAACATGAAATTGATGGATGTGCTTAAATCCCCAGGGCTTGGAAGGGAAAATCCGATACTTGGGAACGCAGTTGTCATACCTTTGGAAATGAGAAATAAAATTCCATTGTTGAATAGAGGCTTTGAATTTATTGCTTTTGAAAACAATACATTGACATATCCTATTGAGCAATTTTTAAAGAAAGTATTAAAAAAATAGTCTTTTGGCACATATTATTACGCTCCGATCTGATTTAATTTTTGTTAATATTAATTATTGAGAACAGAATACAATATTTTGCCATATGTTTTCAAATAATAATTTTTGGTAGAAAGATCTCATGAGTAAGGCACTATTAAGTATTTTGAATGTTGTTGAAGGAGAGGAAAAGCGTGTTCTATTATTATTAGGCTACGGTTTTTTTATGGGTGTTTTCCTAGCGGCCTACAAAATTGTTGCTACAACATTGTTTCTAGCCAACCTTAGTGAATATATACGAGAAGCATTTTTTGTTTCAGGTGTATTAGGCGTTGTAACTACCTTGACATATGCCTCACTTCAAAATAGAGTAAAGTACTCTCGATTGATCGTCTTCAATATTCTTTCGATTATCATTTTTGTTGCCTTAGTTAGGGTAATGTTTGAATATTATAATTCGCAATGGCTTGCATTTATTTTATTCATTATGCTGGGTCCGATTACATCATTGCTGCTACTTGGTTTTTGGGGGGTATTTGGCAGGCTTTTTGACCTGAGACAGTCAAAAAGGATAATTGGCGGAATTGATTCCGGCCAGCTTACAGCCTTTATCATCACCACATTTTCTATACCTTTTCTTATACCATTGATGGCAGACATCAAAGATATTCTGCTCATAGGTGAAGTGGGGTTAGCAATTTCTTGTGTATTTATTATCGTCCTTTCCACACAATTCAAACTATCTTCTTTTCACGACAAACAAAAAGAAGACCGTAGGGAGACTAGCTTCCTTATGATGTTTAAAAACAGATATATCGTTTATCTGTCTTTATTTCTTTTTCTATCCATGTCGGCTTTTGTTCTTGTCGATTATTCTTTCATGAATGTAACAGAGCAGCAATACCCAAATATTAAACAATTGGCCAGTTTTCTTGGCGTATTCGAAGGGTCAATTATGGTACTCAGCCTTTTACTGCAAACTTTCGTAAACGAAAAGTTATTGTCAATGTATGGCATGAAAACCTCATTACTATTACTTCCTGTTATTCTATTCGCATTTACAGCTCTTGCAATTGTTGCTGGATATTTTTATGGTTTTGATGTGACTAGCTCAACCTTCATCTGGTTTTTTCTTTTCATTGCATTGAGCAAACTATTTGTAACGACATTGAGAGAAGCTACTGAAAGTCCGGTATTTAAGCTGTTTTTTATGCCATTAAATAGCCGTATCAGGTTTGATATTCAAACGAAATTGGAAGGTACCATCGCTGAGTTATCGCGCGCCATAACTGGAGGACTATTATTAATGTTTGGCTTAATCCCCTTTTTTAAGCTTATTCATTATTCGTGGATTTTATTGGGTATTATAATCATATGGGTAGTTTTACTTTATAAAATAAGTAATTTATACCGGATCAACATTAGAATTAAGCTCGAAAAACAAAAAGCAGAAGCAGACAAAATAGAACAAAAAGGTCGCAATCTTTTGGTGACAAAATTATTTTCTTCAATTGATTCTAATAAACCCAGTCTTATGGTATTTGCTTTGAGGGTATTATCTAAAATAGCTCCTGATACGTTCAAGTCAAAAATTGAGGAAATCAAAAATGATCACACTATGGTTTCATACAACAAGGTCTTGAAGACATTAGAAAGTGATTTTTCTTTCATTCACATAGCTAATTTGAAAATCTTTGAAGGAAATAGAAAATTAAAATCTAATGAAGATAAATATTCATCATTAGATGAGCAGCTTATGCAAATGATAAAATCTCCGAATTTTAAAGAGCGTAAACTTGCAGCAGAGTTAATTAGTGCAACAAAATCTGAAAAAAGTAATCAGATGTTGATTGAACTACTAAATGACAAAAATTCGGAGGTTATAAATGCCGCAATAATTACAGCCTCAGAATTAAAGAAACAAGAACTATTGCCTTTTATTTTAGATAATTTTAGCAATGCT
The DNA here is from genome assembly GCA_964507705.1 of uncultured Roseivirgaceae bacterium. GTDB lineage: Bacteria > Bacteroidota > Bacteroidia > Cytophagales > Cyclobacteriaceae > JAAUQL01. Next base: position 2,762 of record CAZDRA010000129.1, read on the forward strand.
GACAACAAGGATGCCTCAATTGAGGCAATAATAAATTTTGGAGAAAATTCCTTTTCGCAACTCGAAGTATTATTTAATAGTTCTGAGCAAAATGTAAATACAAAGAAAAATATAGTAAATATATATGGTAAGGTTAGAGGAGATGCTGCAATCAAATTATTATGGGAAAAGATTGATTTTCCAGATAAAAATATCGTATCGCAAGTATTACTTTCTCTATACCACTGTGAGTTTACGGCACAGGAGGATCAAGCACAAAGAATAAAGTTTTTTATTGAAGACGATATCGTTGATATAATTTGGAATTTGAAAGCCATAGTTCAACTCAAAGAACATGGTAGCGCATTTGAGAAGATAATTGATGCACTATATGATGAGAACAAACACAATTATGGTCATATCTATTTGCTCCTGTCCATGATATTTGATCAAAAATCCATACAGTTAGTTAAGGAAAATATTGAAACAAAAACAAATGAAGGCATTTCATATGCTCTTGAATTGTTGGATGTGTTTCTTTCTGAAGACTTAAAACAAAAGATTATACCAATATTGGATGACATTTCGGACATAGACCGTATCAGGCGATTACAAATGTTTTATCCATTTCTAGAAGTGGGTTTAGAAGCATTGATTCGCCAAATAATCAATAAAGAATATAATGCGACAAATAGATGGACTAAAGTCTGTATGATACATTATTTAGGCCAAAATAAAACCTCCGATAAATATGATATGGAATTGATAGCAAATCTTTTCAATCCTGATCGTCTAATCAAAGAAGCTAGTGCTTGGTCTATGAACGAAATTGATAAACAATTTTATTTAGAAAATTTAAGTCGCTTAGAAACAGAAGATATCAATCATTTGAAAAATTTAAAAATAGATAAAGAACGTAATAGCAATTCGGAATTGAGGCCTCATATGAAATCTGAATTGATAACATTTTTAAAAAATGAATCTCTTCTAAGTGAACTTCCTAGTTATATTATCGCAAGCATAGTTGATTTTATTGAAGAAATATATATAGTTGGCGAATCAACCATCAAACATGCAGACTGGCACAACAATAGCTTTTACTTTCTTTATCATGGTAGTTTGGACGCCATAGACAATGATGAGAATATTATAGATCAATTTACCAAAGGTGATTTTCTTGGTGAGCAAATTAATATTGATCTTCAGGAAAAATTTAGTTCTATTAGAGTAAAAGGAGAAACTGTACTTTTGAGAATTGAAAAAAATAGATTTCTTAATCTTATAACTAACGAATATGATGTTACGCTTACGCTGCTTGATTCATTCAGTGCACAGAGAGAAAACTCCAATATTCAATAAAATTATTTCTTATGTAATATTTATCATATAATACTGTAAAGGAGTGAGATAAACCCCTTTGCTTTAATTTTTTATTTACATAATTTTAACTCGGTTTTTAGAATTGTCGATATCACCATTCATTTAAAAGAAATATCGAGTGATTTTTGTGGAGTGACTAAAATTAACTGACTTAATATCAATAATCCATTATGAGTTTTGGCCAACATATATATTTAATAAATTCTCAGCAGACCGGGCAAGACCAAATAACCAAAGATTGGGGAACTAGCTTTTATAAGTTTTTAGAGCTATTACTCTCACGTTTATCAGGTGAGAAGATAAGTATAAACGTAATTGATTGCGATGACCTGAATGTAGAAAAGATTTATTCGCCGCTCACTTTACTAATTCCTATTGTATCGAAAGAATTATTAAATTCTCCTACATTCAAGGATGAATTAAAAGTGTTTCACGAAAAAGCCATAAATAAAAGCGACAATAATATAAGCTGGAATTCTAGAATATTTAAAGTTCAGCCTGAACCTCAACATGAGCATTTTTTATTGGATTACCTTAGCAATTCTGTCAGTTATGATTTTTTTCATCAGGACGCAAGTACTGATGAACTTGTAATTTATGATGATTTCACTGGCCCAACATCCGAAAAAACTTTTTGGATGAGACTATATGATCTGGCTTATGATATTTTTAAAGTAATTGATAGCTTAAAAAATATTGAAAATGAAATTGCCAGCATCAATAAAGACCTCAATTCATTTACTGTCTTCTTGTCGGCTGTAGGCCATGACCTGCTTGCACAAAGGGATGCAATAAAGCGAGAGCTTTTGAGAAGTGGCTATAAAGTTCTGCCCGAAAAAAATATGCCGCAAGATCTGGACTCTATAATGAAATTAGTAAAAAGGGATCTCACATCCAGCAATATGTCAATTCATCTTGTTGGATCTGATTATGGTAAAGTACAATCTTCAAATGTTTCTATCATAGACTTACAAAATAGGATGGCCGTAGATCACTTCAAGAATTTGGAGAGAATGGATGCCAACTCAAGATTAAATTTCAGTAGAGTTATTTGGGTTTCACCAGAGATAAGTAATATTAGTGTAAAACAAAGACTATTCATCGAAAATCTAAAAAAGGATTCTGATTCAATGAAATCAGCAGATTTGATAGAGTCTTCAATTGAAGAATTGAAAGCTTTTGTAATTAATAAAATACAAAATGATTTAAGGAATCATGAAAAAGTATTTGGTAGTCAAGAAATGGGATATGAAAAAATCATTTATTTGATCCATGATCAATCTGGAATAAATAAATGCAAGAAAATAGAAACACTCTTAAATAAAAGTGGGTATGACGTAATCCTTTCCCAATTTGACGGAAATCCTGATGAAATCAGAAATAAGCATAATGAAAATTTGAAAAAATGTGATGCCACACTCATATATTATGGCAAAGAAAATGATGGCTGGATTAAAAGCAAACAAAATGATTTACTTAAATCTCACGGATTGGGTAGAGACAAGCCAATTAGTCCGCAAGCAATAATTATAGAAAACGAATCTCAATTAAATGAAAGTCTTGGGATTGAAAATGGATCACTCATATTGCAAAGTCAAAAAAGGTTTTCACCCAAAGTTCTTGAACCATTTTTAGCCAAACTTAAAGAGTAATATGAATTCTGAAGAGTTTGACATAATTGAGCAACAAAATCATGGGGAGGTTGATCTTCTCAATCCATTTCCCGGATTAAGGCCTTTCACCTTTGCTGAGAGTCATTTGTTTTTTGGCAGAGAAGGCCAAAGTGATGAAGTATTAGTAAATCTAGCCCAGCATAGATTTACAGCAGTAATTGGAGCTTCCGGTAGTGGGAAATCTTCTTTAATGTATTGTGGCCTCATCCCTATTTTATATGGCGGATTTTTGACAGACGCAGGATCAGAATGGAATGTGATAGTTACAAGACCCGGAATATCTCCAATAGAAAATCTTGCTGAGTCAATTTTAAGTAAAGACGAAAATTATGTAGGTTCGTCTGAAGAAGAAAAGCTAATTGGCAAAAGAATGACCTCAACGATACTCAGGAGTAGCTCCATGGGTTTGGTCGATGCCATAAAACAAAGTGCTGAATCTTCCACAAAAAATGTATTTTTACTTGTTGATCAGTTTGAAGAATTATTCAGATACATCAGAGCCAAACAAGATGACGATGAGACAATCAATGAAGCCGCATCTTTTGTTAATCTACTTATAAAATCTATCTCTCAGGTAGAAGTTCCTATTTATGTAGCTTTCACCATGCGTTCTGATTTTATTGGGGATTGCTCTCAATTTCCTGAACTAACACATATAATAAACAAAAGCCATTATCTTGTTCCGCAGATGACGCGGGATCAACAGCGATTGGCAATTGAAGGACCTGTTGCTGTCGGAGGAGGAAAAATAACCAAAAGACTGGTTCAACAATTACTTAACGATATAGGTAATAAACCAGATCAGCTCCCGGTAATGCAACATGCACTTATGCGTACTTGGAACTTCTGGGCAGCCAACAAAGAACCTGATGAGCCGGTTGATATGCGCCACTACATAGCAGTTGGTAAAATAAATGAAGCTCTTTCTCAACATGCCAATGAAGCTTATTCAGAATTAAATAGCAAAGAAAAAGAGGTATGCGAAGTGCTTTTCAAATCATTGACAGAAAAAGGCACTGGAGATAATGGTGTACGCAGGTCAGCCAAACTATGCGAAATAGCAGAAATCGCTGGGGTTGAAGAAGAAGAACTCACTAGCACAATAGAAAAATTTAGAGAGCCCGGCAGATCATTATTAATGCCTCCTGCAAATGTTACCCTAAAGTCAAGTTCCATTGTTGAGATTTCTCACGAAAGTTTGATGAGAATCTGGCAAAGACTAAGGAATTGGGTTGATGAAGAAGCCGAATCTTCTCATATGTACAAAAGATTATCTGATGCTGCTGAAATGTATCAGGTAGGCAAGGCAGGCTTATGGAGACCTCCGGATTTGCAATTGGCCCTCAACTGGCGAAAGAAACAAAAACCAACAAAAACCTGGGCCAAAAGATATAATCCTTACTTTGAAAGGGCAATTGTCTTTTTAGAAACTAGTAAAACGGCCTATGAAAGTGAGCAAAAAAGCAAGGAGCTTCTCCAAAAAAGAATGCTTCAGCGTACCAAAATGGTTGCCATCATTTTGGGAATTGCATTTATTGTAGCCATAATATTCTTTGTATTTGGTTGGATAAAAAAGATGGAAGCCGACGATCAAAGTGAGTTGGCTGAACAAAATAGAATTGAGGCTGTACAAAATGCAGACCTCGCAGAAAAAAGAAGGCTTGAAGCCGAAACTCAAACTCAAATCGCCATTGATAATGCAGGGTTGGCAGAAAGAGAAAGATTGCGTGCAGAGCAAAACGCTGATAGTGCATTATTTCAAAAAAATATCGCAGAAAAACAAACAATAATTGCAACCGAGCAAAGTTTATTGGCCCTCGATAGAGAAAGAATTGCAGATTCCTTACGTACAATTGCAGATGAACAAAGTCTGCTGGCAATGGACGAAAGAGACAAGGCCAACCAATTAAGAATGATCTCTATTGCACAATCGATGGCCGTAAAATCATTAAATATCCAGGAAACCGACTTAAAAGCATTATTAGCTTATCAGGCGTATAATTTCAACAAAGAATACGGTGGAAATGTATATGATAATTATATCTATGATGGATTGTATTATGCAAAGAGGGACAAGTTAGATGAAAGTCGTGGTATAGATTTATACAGATACAAAGGCCACAGAGACATGATCAGATCAATCGTCTATTCTCCAGATGGAAATGATATTTATACTACGGGTAGTGATGGGAATATTCTTAAATGGAATAGCAGTGATTATTCCTATGAGGTACTTTATAGTCCTGTGCATAACTATATCAACTATGCAATGAAAATTAGTCCGGATGGGAAATGGCTGATAGTTGGTGGTGATGCACCCAGTATTTTAGTAATCAACTTAACAACCTTAAAGACAATTAAAATAGAAGGACACAGTGGGCCTGTTACCAAATTGATGTTTTTACCCAATTCTGAATATTTTTTATCCTATGGAATTCAAGACAGTACATTGAGAATTAACGACTTTGTGAATAGCAGTGAACTGAAAAAATTCGATGATCGATATACAGCGATAACATTGAGCAAAAATGGGAAAGTACTTATCGCCGGAAATGAAAAAGGCAATCTGGATATATGGAATACAAAAAATATGGATAAGGTAAAATCTATTGATAATATTACTGACAGACCCATATATGCCATTGAGTTTAGCCCTGATGACAAAACCATTGCTATTGGCAATGAAGATGGGGTTGTGTTTATTGGAGAAATAACAGGAAGTAATGTACTTTTTACCAGATCATTATCAGGACAGAAATCCAGAATCAACAATATAAAATTTAGCCCTGATAGTAAATTATTGGCAACAGCAAGCCTGGAAGGAACCGTACAACTTTGGGTTATTTCGCGAATGGACAAGATGTTACCGGTTGCATTCAAAGATCACAACGATTTTGTATGGAACATAGAGTTTAGTCCAGACAGTGACTACCTTCTTGCAGGAACAAAAAATGGTGTCTTAAAAATGTGGCCAACTAAACCAGAACTTATGGCTCAGGATATTTGTAAATATTTAATTAGAAACATGTCAAGCACAGAATGGGACAGGTATGTTGGCGAAGATATTTATTATGTGAAAACTTGTGAAAAAGCTGGAGTATCTCCTTCAAAATGATTTTTAATAGTTACATGAAATTTTTATTCATATTTATAATTCTTATTTGGAGTTTTACTGAAGTGGTAATAGCACAGACCCAATGTGCACTTTCACTTAGTGAAGCAGAAGATAAATATGATCAAGGGCGATTATATGAAATTCCTGAGATAATAAATTCTTGCCTTGAGAAAGGGTTTTCTAAAGAAGAGGAAATCAGAGCCTACAGACTTCTTACCCTCACCTATTTGTTTTTAGATTATTACGATAAAGCAGATAAATCTTATTTAGAATTACTGAAACTATCTCCTGAATTTAAAACCAATGATGAATTAGACCCGCAAGAGATCATCAATCATCATGCAAAATTTACTACTAAGCCAAAATATTATTTGACTCTGGGAAAAATAGGTGTTAATTTCTCTACCGCCAATGTATTGTTGGATTACAGCCTTTCGCAAATTGGATCAGATAAATATTCATCATTAGTAGGCTTTCAGGTAGGATTAGGAGGTGAAATGGTACTTTACAAAAACCTTCATCTTGCCAGTGAAATATTCATATCCCAAAAGAATATTCATTTTTTTGATAACCAATGGGACGACTTTTTATTAACAAATTTAGACATAAAGCATACAGAAATAGAGTTGCCTATTATGTTGAAATATAACTTCCCCAGAGAGAAAATAAGCCCGTTTGCCATGTTGGGAGTGAGCCCTGGTTTTTTGGTAGGCTCAACTATTCAAAATATAAAAGGTAATTATCGTTTGGAGGGGACAGATGAACAGCCCGAAGATGAAATTTTTCCCGTACAACCACGGCCTGAAATCAAAACAACAGAAATGAAAAATAGGTTTAATTATTCTGTACTTTTTGGAGGTGGAATAAATTACAAAATCGGGTTAAATTATTTGGTTTTTGAAGCTCGCTATTCGTTGGGCATGCTAAACGTAACCGATATAAATAATAGAATGAGAGTAGATATTTCTACTGGCAGAGAGCTAAAATTTCCAATAGGATATGTTGATGACGATTTTAAGATCAATAACCTTTCATTTATTGTAGGATTTGTCAGACCACTTTATAAACCGCGAAAGATTAAGTGAATTTTTTAAATAATATATATAGCAAAATATTTTCTTGCACTTTATCCAACCTGAAATGGATGCTGATATTACTTTTTGCAGCTTTTATTTTTTATAGCTGTGATACTACTGAAAGTGTCAGGCCATTTCAAAATCAGACTTTTATTAAACTGTATGGTGGAAATGGATCTGAAATAGGAAACGATATTATTCAATTACCAGATGAAGGGTTTGTATTGGTGGGTTCAACGACTTCAAATACAAATGGGGGAAAGGATGTTTATGTTGTCCGTACTGATAAAATAGGAAATGTAATTTGGGAAAATCAGTTTGGCGGAAAAGGAGATGATTCTGGTAATTCGGTAATTCTTGGTCGAGATAATAATATTTATGTATGTGGAGAATTTACACAAGAAAAATTTCTACTTGCTAATATTCGAGACGTTTATGTGCTGAAAATATCAGTCGATAATGGATCAATACTCAATCAAAAAACTTATGGTGATTCGTTGAGAGACGAGTATGCCACGAGCATTTTAGATATAGAAAATGGTGGTTTTTTGGTAACATCAACTTGGAATACAGCTGACACTTCAAAATTTTTCATGGTCGAGACTGATGAAAATTTAGTTTCCTTAGATAGAAAATCGAGATATGTTGGAACTCAGGGAGTAGATAATATAAGTACAAAATCATTCGAAAACCCAAACAATCCTTTTACTCCTTTCGTGTGCTTCGGATCTGTAAATAGATCTCCTTCTCAACAAATTGAAAAAACATTTTGGTTTCAATCATTCAATTATAGATCTGATGGAAATCAAACACCTGCACCGGAATTGTATGGAAACACATCTGCCAATGATTATTGTACAGATGTGTTTATGACCAGTGATGGTGGGTATATATTATCGGGGTACACAGTAAACGGAAATATCACCAAAGAATTGATTGTAAAGATAAATCCCAATCTTTCTGAAGTATGGTTGAAGGAGATTGATAATGAATTTGGTAAAAACGTTAAAAAAACCGGTATAGTTCAAACCGATGATGGTGGTTTTATAGTTTCTTCAACAATTGAACTAGACGATCCTAAAAATGATGAAATTAGTTTATTAAAATTAAACTTCCTTGGCGAACCTGAGTGGAGAAAAACCTATGGAAGCAATGATGACGACATGGGATCAAAAGTAATTCAACTATCCGATGGAAGTTATGCATTAGTTGGAACTATAGGTTTTGAAATAAACCCGGATTCAAAGTCAAAAATGTGCTTGATGAAAGTGAATCCAAATGGCGGTTTAGTGCCAATGTAAATAAAATTGTGCATTGCAAACTATGGTTGCATAATATAAATCTGAACAAGATATAAACTGAAAAGATGATTAACGTATTTTCTAAAAATTTAGACTTTTAATGAGATTTTCCCATCGCACTTTTTTTAATACACTAAGAGGGGTAATTTTATTACCATTACTTATACTATTCTATAATTCCATAGCGCAGGTTACGGTTAGCCCTGGGAGCGGTGTTTCTTATCCTTTATGTGTGGGAGGAAATTATGTAAATGTTGGAAATATTGACATTACTGAAACAGCATTTAATGACCTTGGAGTAAATGCTAGTTATACTTATATTCTTACACCTCCTCCCAATTTTGAATTTGACCCAACATCAGGAAATGCAAATGTAACTGCCGGATCAAATATCACTTCCATTTCCGTTACACAAGGATCAGCTAATTTTACTATAAATTATTCGCATACTTCAGGAGGACCTACACTTGATGCTTTTAGAATCACAGGCTTAACAATTCGTGCCATTATAAGCCCATCTGCATCAACATCAATAACAGCAAATTCAGGGACTTCACCAGCAAGCAATAGCAATGATCATGGAACATTTAGCTCAGTAAATTTCACTTCTGCCTTGTCAAGTGACGACGGAGATAATAGTTTCTGTGAAGGAACTAATGTGACATTTACTGTTTTATCTTCTCAACCAAATGCAGGAAATTCTTACGAATTTTTTGTAAATGGAATTTCTTTACAAAATAGTGCAAGCGGTTCCTTTTCGATTGCCACCTTAAACGATGGTTCGGTTGTAAGTGTAGATGCTACTTACGTTAATGGCTGTACGCATACTCCTTCGTCAATCACAAATGTTGTTTATCCTCTTCCGACAGCCAACATTGTAAGTGACGATTCTGATAATACAATCTGCTCTGGGGATTTAGTAGTCTTTACAGCAGCACCTTTGTCATCTGCCAACTATGAATTTATTGTAAACAGTACCACCGAACAAAATAGTGCTGCAAATACTTATTCGACTTCTAGCTTGGTTAATAATGATCAGGTTAAGGTTATTGTCACGACTTCAAACAGTTGCTTTGATGAAAGTAATATTCTTACCTTCTCCGTTGATGATCCCCCAAGTGCTGCCGTCGCAGGAACAGACATCGAACAATGCGACAACAGTACTTTT
>CAZDRA010000130.1:0-12424 GCA_964507705.1 uncultured Roseivirgaceae bacterium
GAGCGAAGCCCATATCCATCATTTTATCTGCTTCATCGAGAATAAATATTTTTATTTCTTTTGTTATCAAGACACCCTTTCTGTACAACTCTAAAAACCTGCCCGGAGTAGCAACCACAATGTCAACACCATTTTCAATTTGTTCTATTTGTGTTTTTGGTCCAATCCCGCCATAAAGACATACATTTCTGGTGCCGCAATATTTCGAAAGCAATTCCAGGTTATCAAAAATCTGAATGGCCAATTCTTTCCCCGGTGCCAGTATCAATGCTCTGGGCTTATGCCCTTGAGCATATTTTATTTTATAAAGCAAAGGAAGCAGAAAGGCAGCTGTTTTTCCCGTACCGGTTTGTGCAATCCCTATTAAATCATGTCCGGATAAAATGGCAGGGATAGCTTTTTTTTGTACTGGTGTTGGAGTTTGATAACCCATTTCTTCGATGGCATTTAATAGTTGTCGATTGAGCTTAAAATCTTCGAAAGATGATATTTTTTTGGACATAGGACTATATACTTCCCGGGCTGGATTATTTGTAAATATTAATTTAATGGCAAAGCTAATTAATGCCTGCGACTTATTGACATTTGATTGTCGATCCTCTTATGAAAATTTCTGTGCGAATGAATTTTTTGAGTTGCCCGTAGTGTATCTTTGCGGAAAACTAATCTAAAAATCAATAAGATTAACCCCCTTATAATTTTATAAATATTTTATCAATGAATATGGATTCGATATTAATTGTTAATGCGCGTATCGTCAATGAAGGTGCGATTACTGAAGGAGATGTGCTCGTAAAAAATGGACGAATAGAAAAAATTGCCACGGGTCTCGTTGGCCAAGACGCAGACAAAGTGATCGATGCCAAAGGAAATTATTTGATTCCGGGCATGATCGACGATCAGGTTCATTTTCGGGAGCCTGGGTTGACGCACAAAGGTGATACATTTCATGAGTCAAGAGCTGCAGTGGCAGGCGGCGTCACCTCTTTTATGGAAATGCCAAATACTGTGCCCAATACTGTTACCCAGGAACTTCTTACGGAGAAGTATGAAATTGGAAGAAAAAATTCATTGGCCAATTATTCATTTTTTTTCGGAGCGACCAACAACAATCTTGAGGAAGTATTGAAGACAAACCCACGAGATGTTTGTGGAGTAAAAGTGTTTATGGGATCGTCAACCGGAAATATGCTTGTGGACGACACCAAGACATTGGGAAATATATTTTCTAAAGTTGATATGCTCATAGCTACGCATTGCGAAGATGAAGCTACAATTCAAAAAAATACTGAAATCTATAGAAAGCAATATGGCGAAGATGTTCCAATCGAGATGCATCCAGAAATCAGGAGCAGAGACGCTTGCTTTATATCTTCTTCTACGGCCATACGATTGGCAAAAAAACACAATACAAAATTGCATATACTCCATATTTCGACCGAGGAAGAGCTCGATTTATTTGACAATTCCATCCCCCTGGAGAAAAAACGTATAACCGCTGAAACTTGCATTCATTTTCTCAGCTTTGACGATAGAGATTATAAATCCAAAAAATCTCTGATCAAATGGAATCCGGCAGTCAAAACCCAAAAAGACAAAGCCGCTTTGCTGCAAGGATTATTGACCGACAAAATTGACATATTGGCATCGGATAATGCACCACATACGCTTGAAGAAAAGCTGAATACATATTTTAAAGCTCCATCGGGCGGACCGTTGGTGCAGCACACCCTTGTTGCTGCCATGGAAATTGTGAAATCCGGCAAGATGAGCATCGAAAAGCTTGTTGAAAAGATCAGTCATAATCCAGCAATATTATTTCAAATTGAGGAACGGGGATTTATCAGGGAAGGGTACAATGCCGATCTGGTTATTATCGACCCCAATTTATCCTGGAAAGTTGATCGATCAAATATTTTGTATAAATGTGGGTGGTCGCCATTTGAAGGGCAAGATTTTTCCTCAAAGGTGACTCATACCATCGTGTCAGGTCATTTGGCTTATGAATCGGGAAATTTTGATTTAAGTAAAAAAGGAGAAAGGTTGCTTTTTAACAGATAGTGGCAAAAGGGTATAACCACAAAATAAAAACTGGGATACAATGAAAAAAGATGACCTGATTGACAAAATCCTTTCCGATCTTTATATGAATTCAAACAGGGCCATGGATTTTTATGATGATTTCTGTGTTTACGAAAATGACATTAATAAGCTAGATGATGTGAAGGCCACTCTGGAAAAGGAAGGTCTCATAAAGGATTATAAAAATCTGAAAACAGGAATTACACCCCTGGGTTTTAAGATATGTTTTGAAGGTGGGTATCTGGAAGAGAAAATAAGACGGGAACGCCAGATAAAAAATGTGATACTTAAAAATAAAAGAGAGATAGCTTTTTTAAAGAAAAAACTGAAATCTAAAAAAAGGATAAATATTTTACTTACTGTTCTCCTGTTGTCCGGAATATTTCTGGCTTTTTTGGTAATGATTGGAATATTAGATTTTGGGATAGCATTTTAAATACAAGCAGAAAGCTATCCTGCCTGTATTTAAAACGTATTAATAATTTATTTAATTATTGGAGTAAGTACGATGTCCTTATAGCTGACATTTCCATGGTCTCCCTGAAGAAATAAAGGTCCGGGCATAAATTCATAGGATGTGATAGCGCCTCCGGTAACTCCATCGATCGGTTTGTTATCAATAATTGTTGTTCCATTTAATATCACTGTGAGGTGCCGATCGCAAAGCGTAATATCCATTGATTGCCACTCCCCCGCTTTCTTTTCAGCATTTACAGATGGCGTAATTCTACTATACAAAGCACCCATATTGTGGCTGTCAAGTTCTTTACCGTAACTATCATATACTTGGATCTCGTAAATTCCCCTCAAATAAATTCCACTGTTATTTCCTTTGGGTACATTCACTTTTAGCTTCAGGTTAAAATCTTCAAACTCAGCATTTGTTCTTAAGTTTCCATAGTGAATATGCGGCTCACCTTCTTTTTGTACCGGAATATTTACCAAAGCTCCATTCTCTATCTTCCATCCATTTACAGAATTTTGGTCAATTAATCTCCAATCAGAAAGATCATTTCCAATTAATTTTATAGGTTTTCCATAACTTAAATTATTCAAATTTGGTGCGGCTGGCAAAGGTGGAATTCTTTCTGCATGGACATAATATACATTTACTCCAAGGCCAATTTTTTTGGGTTCAATCATTTTCCCAACAAGTTTATCTCCATTGCCCTCCAGCGTTAGTGTATTTGTAATGGTGAATGTACGATTCTTACCTTCTGAGTTTTCAATCGTTACGGTTGAAGTTCTGGTAACAAAGAGTTTGCCCTCATCTATATGAACGCTTGCTACCGGGGTAACACTTCCCCCTATCCATAAAAGGTCTGCGTCAAGATATCCCTCGGCTTGTCGTACTTCAAGCCATCCCATTCCTCCTTCGAAATGGAGTGCCCAACGACCCAAATAAGGATTGGATTCTTCGCCGGCTTTTAGCGATGATACATTGCAAAGCAGTAAGGCGAAAAATAATAATGTAGTGAGATTTTTAAGTTTTTTCATTTTTGTTTGTTAAAAATTATTGTATACAAAATTAGTTAGTTTCGATTCTATAAAAATGGTGATTTTTATAATAAAATAAATGCGCTCCTACTAAATATTAATTTTTTGCGACTCTGATCTTTCTAAAAAATCTTCCCAAACATCTGTATCATCAATCCCTGAACCATACATTTCTATCATTTCATTTATGAGAATTTCCTTATAGCCAAATTTCTTAAACATTTTTTGGCAAAATTCCATTTCTGCATCATTTATTACGTTATCAGCAATCATCATTCCAACGAGGTCGTAAAGCATGGCAACTTTTTGATGATGATGTTCCGGAATTTCAGGTTCTATGCTCTCATTTTGCTCAATAATCTTTTTGATTTGCAGAGGTTTTAAATGGTATTTCTTACCAATTTTATACAAAAAAGCTATTTCATCTTCATGAATATACCCATCTGCAGCAGCCAGGGCTACCATGTTTTTTAGATGATTTTTTTTGTATTTAAAGTATTGATATTCAAAAAAACCTATCATGTGTCTGTAGTTTTATTAACAATAAAGTTAAGACTAAGAAATATCTAAAGCAATGCCATTATAGAGCTATAATGTTAATAGTCATTTACTCCATAAATACGCAAATTATTCACAAATGAATATATCATGGGTTCAAGAGAAATTATTTCATTGTTGCATTTCAGGTATCCCGGGCCATAGACTTTTATTGTATCACCTTCAAATACTCCACTTTCGAACTCAAAAGACGCTTCCCATGTTTTATTCTCTTTTATCTCCACACCTCCATTATTAGGTTTGATATTTTTTAGGTGATGATCAAATATGACTTGTTTCTCGTTGTAAGTTATTTTTAAAGAATCCTTATAAACAATTATTGTGTCATCTAAATCAAATATTTGCCTAAAAACAAATTTTGAATTTCCTTTTCCGATCAATTCCATTGTTACCTTCCCACAAGATAAATTCAATATCTCGACGATATCATTATGCTGATTCCTTACCTTATATGTGAGGTTGCAGGCTATAAATTGTGTGAGTGCAAGTATCAGAATTAATTGTTTTGCAATATGCTCTTTGAAAACCATAAAATTACTTTTTTAAAGTCTGATAAAGGAATGTCAATTGAATTGCAAACTCCTTTATAAGTAAAACATTTTGTTTTCGAAATGGTTCCTGTTTATCGATTGCGTTTTTTGGATATTTTACACTTCAAATATAGCTCCTTCAAAACATATTTCATATAGATATAATACTAACCATTGCAGTTAAATAAGTTCTTTTATAAACATTATATCCCTTAATGCAGTTGTATCTAAATTCAATCAGAATATTCAATATTATTGAAATAAAAGTCAACTAAAAATGACCATCAGTCAACTCTTTTATCTGACTCTTGGTATTGAAAATGGCTTTAAATCCATATTTAAAGAAAACTAAATGAACTTTGGATTTATTGCTGAGCAACAAATAGACAATTATAGAATGATTTTATAAACTATTGTAAACCATATAATTTTAACTAAATGAAAAAAATGAACCAAAAATTATCGAAACTATCATTCTTGCTATTATTGGCAGGAGTTGTTATTACCAGTTGTAAGTCAGATGATGATACAACGCCCGAAAATAAACCTACCGGGAATTCAGAAACATTTACACTACTTGAAATATCACCATCAGGAGTATCAGGAACTATTAAATTTGAAGAACTAACAGATAAAAGTACAAGAGTTACCATTTCATTATCAGGAACAGTTGGTAGCCATCCCGCACATATACATATAAATACCGCAGCAGAAGGAGGAGGAATTGCCATTGATCTTACGGCTGTAGATGCTTCAGGTGCAAGCGTAACGGATATATCAGCAATGAATGATGGGACTACAATTACCTACGATCAATTGGTCGATTTTAACGGATATATCAATATTCACAAAAGTTCCTCTGAGCTTGGGATAGTCATTGCACAGGGAGACATTGGAAAAAATGCGCTGACAGGTTCCTCTATGGATTATGAATTATCTGAAGCTAGTACACAAGGGATTAGCGGAAAAGTGACTTTTAGTGAAAGAGAGAATGGAGAGACTTTAGTAACTATTGTATTGGCAGGTACTTCTGATGGAGGAGATCATCCAGCACATATTCATATAAATACTGTAGCGGAGGGTGGCTCCATCGCTGTTGCATTAAGTAATGTTGATGGAGGCAGTGGAGTCAGCAAAACCAACGTATCAAAATTAGATGATGATTCTCCAATAATGTATTCAGATTGGGCTGATTTTAATGGATATGTACAGGTTCACAACAGTTCTGCAGATTTAGGAACAATAATAGCCAGAGGCGATATTGGACAAAATAAATTAACAGGAAATTCAGAAGATTATGACTTGATGGAAGCCAAGGGATCAGGGATCAATGGTAAAGTGACTTTTTTGGAACGTATGAATGGTCAAACACTTGTTGTATTAGAATTAGACGGAACACCAGCAGATGGTGATCATCCTGCGCATATCCATGCCAATACTGTAGCTGAGGGTGGTGGAGTAATGGTAGCTTTAACTAATGTAGATGGAGAATCAGGGATGAGCATGACAAATGTAAAAGAACTTACTAATGGCACTGCCATCACTTATTCAGAATGGGCTGATTTTAACGGATATGTGCAAGTACATAAAAGTACAGAAGAAATTTCTGTCGCAGTAGCATACGGTGATATAGGCATGAACAAACTGACTGGGGATTCTGAAACTTATACTCTAAATGCCAAAGCAGTTCCAAATATCAGTGGCATGGCCATATTTGCAAAAAGAAAAAGCGGGAAGACCTTGGTCACATTAAAGCTTGAAAACACAGAAATGGATGCTTCTCATCCAGCACATATTCATATCAATACAGCTGCAGAAGGTGGTAGTATTGCCATTAGCTTAAATGATGTAGATGGAGAATCCGGGATAAGTTGGACAAGCATAAATAAAATGAATGATGATTCTGAAATATCATATGATGAACTTGTTGTATTTAATGGATATATCAACGTACACAACAGCGTGGGGGATTTAGGCACCTTGGTTGCTCAAGGCGATATTGGTCAGAATGGACTCACAGGTATTATGAAGGAATATCCCATGCATGAACAAAATGCTTCCGGAGTGAGTGGTACTGTTACTTTCTATGAGCGTAATAATGGCTTTACTTTAATAACACTTGCACTTATGGGAACAGTTGATGGAGGTGATCATCCTTCGCATATTCATTCCGGTAGCGTGGCCAGTCCGGGAGGCGTTGCTATTTCTCTAACTAATGTCAATGGCAAAACCGGAATGAGCATGACATCTGTTTCTAAAATGAACGATGAAACTGAAGTAAAATATAGTGATCTGATTGATTTTAATGGCTATGCCCAAGTACATAAAAGTGGAGCTGATCTTGCTGCTATTTTGACCAATGGGGATATTGGAAGCAATGTTGATTAATAAATTAGATTAAGTAAAATAAGGGCATAGAATTAGGCATTTTGTCGATAAGGTTGGTTTTGGTGTGGTAATTGCCTAATTGTTGTGCCCTTTTTTTGTTGTTTGATTTATCATATGAAAAAATATTTCGTTTACCTTCTTTTTATAATACCATCAAACTGCACATACCTCAGTCTCGAAGATATCACTATAGATTGTTCTGAATCCCCAATAATTATTGAAGCAGTAATTACGGATGCAGACTGTGGACTTTCCAACGGAAGCATCACAATTATACCATCAGGAGGTAAATCGCCATTTCGCTATTTCATAAATGGTGTTCAACAGGATGGCAATGTGATACAAATGCTTGTTGCGGGTAGTTATAAAATTGAGGTAATTGACGTCAATGATTGTTCAGAGCAAGCAGATTTTGTGGTACTAAATGAAGATGGAGTAGTTGCAAATGCTGTTGCTTCTCCCTCAGGGTGTAATACTACTACTATTGGTATCCTGACCGTTAGTGCTACAAATGGAATTCCTCCTTATCAATACAGCATTGAGAATGGTGCTGCTCAATCGTCAAACATTTTCAATAATCTGGCAACCGGATCTTATAATATTACAGTGATGGATAACAACAATTGCTCTTTTGAATTCGAAAAATTTGTACCTACCGGTGTTTCTTATTCACAATCTGTAGAAGTTATCATTGCCGATAATTGTGCTACCTCAGGGTGTCACAATGGAACACAGTTCCCGGATTTTACAAAAATTGAAACCATCCAAAACAACAAAGACAATATAAAGACAAGGACTCAAAATAAAAGTATGCCAACCGGTGGAGGCTCTTTAACCCAAGAACAAATAGACTTGATTTCCTGTTGGGTGGATGATGGTGGACTGGGTAATTAACAACTTTCTCTTAAAATTTGATCAGTCAATTTTTGATTGTATTGATATAAATACCGCTGATTACGGATCGGCCTAAAGCCTCAAAATGATATTACCATGAAAAATATATTATTTATCTTATTCCTGTTGATATCAAATTGGACACATGCTCAAAAGTACAAATCTACATCAGGCACAATTAAATTTTTTTCGGAAGAATTGCTGGAAGATATCACCGCCATCAACAAAAAAGTAAACAGCGTATTTGATATCGAAAGTGGTCAAATTGTATTTTCTGTTTCCATAGACAAATTTGAATTTGAAAAATCGTTGATGCAAGAGCACTTCAACGAGAAATATCTTGAATCTGATAAATTCCCCAAGGCTACATTCAAAGGTAAAATTACCGGATATAAAATTGGTCAACAAAATCCAAACGCTAGGGCTGAAGGAGAACTAGAAATACACGGTGTAAAACAAAACATCAAAGTGCCTGGGAGTATAGATATGAGCAGTGGAAAAGTTGTGATTCACTGTGTTTTTACTGTGAAATTAGTAGATTATGATATTAATATTCCACAACTCATGTTTCAGAAAATTGCTGAAGAAATTGAAGTTACAGTCAAAATTGAATACTCGCCTTATGAAAAATAAACTATTTATATTTCTATTTTTTTTTGCCACTGCAATGCCCGTAATGGCTCAGGATGATCTTATGGATTTATTGGATGAAGATGAAGTAAATGAAGTAAAGTACGTCATCGCAGCTTTTAAAGGTACCCATTTAATCAATGGTCATTCTACCAAAACTAAGAATAAAGGAGAGTTGGATTTTCTTATTTACCATCGCTTTGGACCGATAAACTCCGGAATACAGGAGTTTTTTGGACTTGATCAGGCCAACATGCGCATGGGTTTTGAATATGGTATTACGGATGCACTTGATTTGGGCATTGGAAGAAGTAGTTATGAAAAAACTTATGATGGATATATTAAATGGAAATTTTTTCAACAAAAATCAGGAGCCGAAAATTTTCCGGTAACCATGGTTTGGCTATCCAGTATAGCCCTGCCTACCAATAATATTTCTGAACCATTGTCAACTGTTGATCGAATGGGGTTTACCCATGAGCTGCTGATCTCGAGAAAATTTGGCCGAAAATTTACCTTTCAAATTATGCTCGGAATGGTGCACCTCAATGTTGTCCCAGAGACCAGCGACAACAATGATATTTTTTATATTGGTGGAGCCTTCCGTTATAAATTGAGCAGAAGTATTGCCCTTACAGGAGAATACTACTACAGGTTTAATCCAATAGAATCATTTCAAAATTACGATGTTATTGGAATTGGTGTTGATATCGAAACCGGTGGTCATGTCTTTCAACTTCATTTCACAAATACACAATCCACCTTTGAAAAAGGTTTTATCACAAGTACCACAGATGATTTTTGGAACGGAGATATTCGCTTTGGATTTAATATTTCCAGAACATTTCAGCTTGGGAAAAAGTAGTACTTTATTCCAGAAAAACGCTTTGGATAATCAAGGCCTATCTTACCAAAAAATAATTTTACGCCCTTGTTGGTCTTGTGACCATCAAGATATTCCAATCTCAATTTTATGTCCGCAATTGACAAAATTTATATGTTCAAATGATATAACAATGGAGTCGAATTCCACTCCAAAAATTATTTCTCATAAATATTAATTTATAAATCATGACTTGAAAAATACTTAAAGTCATTGCTATTTCTAATTCATTGTATGGATGACGTATAGTTGTGATTTTTCCTGTCGATCACAACCTGCCCTATTGCAGGAAAGGACCAACAAGGGCTGGAAATCCAAATGGCCAAACCTATCCCAATTATAAAATATGATCCGAAAACCAGGTTATCTAATAGCTCGACTGACTTCATGCAATTGGGTAAATATTAAGGGTTTTAAAAGTGAATAATTTAGTTTAATATTAAAAGTAGCGCATTGGAAATTCTATAAAATCAAATATAATTTTCAATCATCATGATATATTCAAATAAAATTCAATGAATGTCTGTTGATTTTAAACCAAATGTTGCCTAACTTGTCTAATTAAAAAAATCATAGAATCAATTGTTGGTTTATCGTGTGAGAAATTTACTCAATATTCATTTACTTCAAAAAAAACTACTGTTGCTTGTTGGCATGCTGGTAATATTGTCTGGCTGCGACAAGGAGTTGGTTGAGCTTGATGACACAAAAGTTCTCAGAAAATTGTCTAACCAAGACAAGGAGTTGATCAATTCTACCAATAATCTTTCCATGGAATTGTTAAGCGCAGAATATCTTCAAAATAAAGAGGACAATTTCTTTTTCTCCCCTGTGAGTGTTGGTATGACCCTCGGCATGCTTTATAATAGTGTTGGCGAAATAGAGAAATCAAAAATTCAAAGCTTAATGGGACTGGAATCTTTTGATGAAAGAGATATCAACAAATCTTATAATGAACTATTAAGCTTTTTGCAAATATCAAACGATCAATTAAATATATCTTACGCCAACTCATTATGGTTTTCAAATACAATTGATATCAATGAAGACTTTCGAACTAAAGTGATGGCGTATTATGATGCCGAAATTGGTGAATTGAACTATAACAAACCATCGTCTTTTGAATACATCAATAATTGGGGTAAAATGAAAACGAATGGAGATTTTGAAAATTTAATTAACATAGCCCCAAGAGAAAATACAAGTATATTTCTTATCAATGCCTTCAGCCTCAATACAGGGTGGAAATTCAAGAACAATTCTTTCATGGCAAAAAAGGATTTTTATTCTAATGCCAATAAAGCAGTAAAAATTAGTACTATAAATTGGGATGGTTTGAATGTAAAGATAAATGAAAACCAAAATTACTCATTTCTTGAATTGCCATTTGAAAATGATCAATTCTTTCTTTCAATTGTTCAACCTGAAGACATGGGATCGATGGTAGAATTTATAGCGTCTTTTTCTGATGACGAATTGCAGCATTTATCTGAAAACTCAATGGAATATGTTGCCAATGTAAGCCTACCGGACATTGATTTCTCGTCTGAAGAACCTCTCAAATCAACATTTTCGATCATGGGATTAAAAGATCTATTTTTACCAAAAACTGATATGTCCCCTTCTTTTAGTGATGAGCTAACCACGATTTCAGAAATAAATCATAGAGCTAAAGTTAGGTTCAAAACGGACATTACCTCATTACATGCGAATACTACTTTTGAAAATACTGACTTAAAACTTTTTTCTGTTAATCGGCCTTTTTTATATTTTATTAAAGAAAAACACACAGAAACAGTGCTGTTTGCTGGATTTTATATATCCCCAAATTAATACCATTCCTTCTTAACCTGAATTGTCTCAATTAACCCAGTAAATTATTGTCACTATTATCCATAGCAACTATCTTGTTGCTGAGTTAATTAATGCCTTTTATGAAAATACTAAACGCTGACATTATCCGAAAAGCAGATCAATTTACTATTGCTAATGAACCTATTAGTTCTATAGAATTAATGGAAAGAGCATCAATTGCTTTTGTTGATTGGTTTGAGCTCAACTACGATAAGGCAAGAAAGGTGTTTATTTTTTGTGGAACCGGGAATAATGGAGGAGACGGATTGGCAATAGCAAGAATTTTGATTTCAAAAAACTGGGATGTTAATACTTTTGTAATAAATCGATCGGCAAAACGTAGTGATGATTTTTTGATCAACTATAAAAAATTATCTGAGTTAACTACTATTTCAGACATTGAGAAAAATGATGATTTAAATTTTGCTGTTGATAAAAAAGACATTGCAATCGATGCTATTTTTGGTTCGGGCCTTACTCGTGAAGTGCGTGGGATTTATGCAGAAACTATTGATTATATCCATAGTTCTCTTGCTACAATTATTTCCGTGGATACTCCATCCGGGTTATTTATAGATATACCTTCATCCAAAAAATCCATTATAAAAGCAGATCATGTACTCTCATTCCAGCTTCCGAAATTAGCTTTTCTATTACCTGAAAATGAACCATATGTAAAAAACTGGTCAATGGTTGATATTGGATTAGATATCGATTTTATCCGGAATCAGAATACTAATTTTGAATATATTGATTTACCTCTAATCAAGGATATGTATATTTCTCGATCGAAATTTTCACATAAAACAAATTTTGGGCGATTGCTTCTAGTGGCTGGAAGCTGGGGTAAAATGGGAGCAGCGGTATTGTGTGCCAAGTCGTGCGTAAAGTCAGGGGGAGGATTGGTAACTGCCTATATTCCCAAATGCGGGTATGCGATTATGCAAACTTCTATTCCTGAAGTTATGGTTTCTGTTGATACTTCTGAACATTTTGTGAGTGAAGTGCCTGAGCTAGCAACTTTTGATGCAATTGGTGTTGGCCCAGGTTTGAGCAATCAGGTTCTTACCCATGGGTTTATGAAGAGTATTTTGAAAGTATATAAAAA
>CAZDRA010000131.1:0-11914 GCA_964507705.1 uncultured Roseivirgaceae bacterium
CATTATTATAAAACCGGTTATGCTCATTGTGCCAGGCTTCAGGTGTTTTTGCCCTGTCCGCAACCCAAGTCCAACAACTTGCCTCTATCCGGAAAATTCTTAAAAAATCCATAAGTTCCGGATATGGTTCTCCAAACAAATCTTTGGTTAAATAATAGTTGTCGTAAGCCATTGTCATTACATTCTTCTCATATTATGCATAACCAGTGCCTCCTAATTAATAGGCACAGCTTTCACTAACAGGTGGCTTTCGAAGTTAAGGTTCAACATTCCATTTCCGGTTATTTCACCAAGTTTCTTGTGGTTTTCATAATCAATTATGGCATAAGTTTTTTCGTCCAGTCCTCGAAACGCGATTTCTCCATCCCAATTATCTGCATAAAATGCATAGTGCAATATCCCTTCTTTCCTTATCGTATGGGTTTCAGGTAAGTCATAAGCAATGTCATACAGGTTCAGATACTCACCTTTGCTTAGTTTATGCTCATTATATATTTTTAGCCATTTAGTGAAGAGACTCTTTCGCTCGGGAGAAAGATAGCCCGGGTATTTTACCCTTAGAAAGTCAGCATTGTCTTCTTCTTTGCTGACGAACATGGTACCTAAAATTCCCCCTACACCAACCATAGACGGGAAATTTTCATCCGTATAATGCCGCTCAATGTGATCTCCGTAAAACGCTGCAAAAGGACCCATCAAAGCTTTAATCGTCTTTCCTCTATGGCGGATTTGCCATGTGGTATTGAAATCTGAAGAAACGGGCTGATTGTAAAATGGCATTTTGTAAAACGAAGGGAACGTTCCGCAAGGGCATACTTCAAAAATTGCATCAGGTTTTATTTGCACAGTCTCCTCGTACAAAATTTTATAAATCTCAGGAAGCGCTTCCACAGATTCCTCAGGGTATTTATGGTTATGCTCTTTTGCATAACACTTCCCTACCCCATTGATCAATTCCTGATCTACCTTGAATCCGTCAAATCCCCATTCACCGATAAATTTTCCGGCCATTTTTCTGTAATAGCCCTGTACCTCTTCAACTGCCGGACATAGGAAAGGTGTGTATTGCTTACCCAAAAATTTAAACCCTTCTGTTTCGCCGTCTTTGTTAAGCAATAACCACTCAGGGTGCTCTGCAGCAATCTTTTCTCCTGCAATATCCGTAGTGATCCAAATCTTTATTTTCAATCCATTGTCATGGAATATTTGAACAAAATTCTTCATGCCTTCCTCTCCAAATGGAAAAGTGTCATCACGAGGTTCATAATCCCCATTATAATAAAACCAACCAGCATCAACAGTGACTACCTTGAAGCCAAAATCTTTGACAATGGGTATCATCTCAATCATCTGCTGCTGGGTAAAATCTGGTCCAAAACCCCATCCACACCAGATCGGTTCGTAGGCATCGTCAACAGGAGTAAGCATTTCAAAACCATTGCGTGCCATGATTTTTGCATAGGTTCTTAATCCATTGTAATAATCTCCGTCATGGACTGCAATTACCATGGGGATGGTTTCATAGGTATTCTTAAATTCAAGTTTATCCCTTTTATATTCGATACCTATTTCTAAGGAATTATCTGCATTTACTCTTGCAGGGAGCGAAATAAGTGTGGGCTTTTCCCTTAAGCTGCCAATCAAAATCCCGGATTCTTTACACCATACATCGAGTGCGGGGAGCCCCCCTCCAACTTCACCTTTCTCAATTTGCTGCCCCTGAAAATTATCAAAAGAAAAATTATCGGTTACCGGCAATATCCAATCAGGTCGCTTTATATAAGAACCTCCTTGAAGTATCCAAAAATCATGCTTGCCATTTGCATCATTGATAAGCCTGGCATCCAGCGTGAAACTATTGTTAACTTCTTTGTCAATGGTTAGGCCAGGGGTTGAATTGACATTCCGGTAGGTAATATTTATGATGGCTGATTCAGGAAACGCATCAAAAATATCGATACTCATATTCTTTTCGATTACAGAATTTGATGGTCCATTGGCATTGGCTACAATCAACAAGCACTTGCCAGGGCCGTAGTTGTTTTCTATTTCAGTGAATTTTGTTTTTTTACTATCGATAACAAATTGATTTATGGCGACGCCATTGACAACAATATAATGTGGGACATCTCCAGCTAAAACCATTGACAATAATGCATTCTCAGTTTTTTGGAATACCACAATTCCAGTTGTATTGCTAATCTCAAGCTTGATTTTATCGCTTTCAAATAAGTGCCTTTCATTGTCCTGTTCAAATACAATTCCTTTTTTTTCAGAAGTACATGCAAAAATCAGCGGCAATGCAAAAAGCATGCAAAACCAAATCAAATTTCTATTAGTGGTCATCTTTATCAATTAAAAGAGTGATGATAATTAAATTTCATGATTTTAAGACATTTAATCTTGCCTTCAATAATAGTAGACTGATAAAAAAGTATGCCATTTTCAGATAATAGGTTTTGAATATTATTTCGCATTGATTTTCAAAAAACATATCAACTTAATTTGCAGATAATCGATGCCAACATCTTTCTGTTTAATATAACAAATCTGGTTTTGCGCTCAGACATTAGTAATATCTAATGCGGTTATAAATCCCCTATTTATCTTTAAACAATCCTCCTTTTTACCGGGTCCCATTCTACCATACGCTTTTCACGGTACGATTTAGTACTCATTATTACGGCAATAGCTTCTTCAAAACTCACGTCTATGCCACAGCTTACCGTTGTTCCATTCCGAATAGCACTAAGCCATTCCTTAATATGAAGGTGGGTTACATTTACTTTTTTACCGTTGATTACCACATTTGTTAGCCCTCGGCTTGCATAGTATTTGGCAGTGGCTGATGTAGTACCATCAATATTTGAATTTGGTGAAAGGGACAAAAGTGGCTGATGAGTTGTAATCAAACCTGATCTAAGCTGCTTCTTGTATTTGGCAGACATGGCATCTGCTGTTATTTTCAAATCGCCGCCAATTTCCATTGAAGCATCACTACCCATAAAAACCCTTCCGCGCGAACGGCTATTCATCAAGGTGGCACTATATAACAACGACATCCTTTTGTCTGGAAATTCATAGGTTGCCTGAAACACATCAGGAATATCCCGACCATCATGGTAGTGGTATAACCCTCCTGACGCTACACACGTTTTTGGAATACCACACTCCAGGATTCCATTGACGGCGTCAAATTCATGTGAAAACAATTGCCCCCCCAAGCCATTGGCATAGTCCCAATACTTGGTCCAGTTGTAATACCTGTCTGTACTAAATGGCACTTTTGGCCTTGTACCAAGCCATTGTTCCCAATCAATGCTCTTTGCATTTCCCGGTTTGGGCTTGCCATGATCCATGTTTCTTACCCAGGCGCCATGTGCACTATTTCTGTTGGAAGTACACTCTACCAGGTTGACTTGCCCCAAGGCCCCCTTGCGTACTAAGTCTCGTGCCTGGCCATAAATTGGGTTTTGTCTCACTTGATGACCCAATTGAAAAACCAATCCACTATTTTTGACTACGTCATAAACCTTGTAAACCTCCTCCTCGGTACGCGTCAGACTTTTTTCACAATACACATGTTTACCAGCCTGAATAGCATCTATGGTCATTTGTGCATGGTGATGATCGGGAGTCGCAATGATAACCGCATCAATATCTTTGCTTGCCAGCAGATCATGATAATTTTTGTAGCGCTTGGCTCCCTGAATAGATGTAGAATTTCTTACAGCCTGAAGGCTGTTTTTAGATTGAGCAACAGCAGCTTCAGCCCGCATATCGAAAACATCACAAATGCCCATGATAGATATATTAAAATCTTCCTGACTCATCCAATGTTCAAGTGCAGAAATATTATTCTCAGCTTTCAAGCCCCTGAGCTTTTCTTCCCAAAGAAAGCCTGCCGCTCTCAAAACACGCATGGATCTTTCACCACATCCTATTACACCTATACGGATATGATCAGAATGACCAGTCGGGATAGATGATGGCAAGATTGATTTTTGCTCTTTCAACCCTAACTCCTTTAAAAGTTTAAGTCTGTCATTCTTTTTTTTGCTTTTATAGTTAGCCATTTTGCCCCACTCATAAGCAAAGGCAGCAAAAACAGGCGCCGAAGCAAAAGCTTTGATCACAGATCTTCTGTTCGCTTTAAATTTTTTATTGGTGCTATCCTCCTTTGTAGATGGCTTGTTACTTTTATTTTTCGATTCTTTATCTTTCATGATTTGTCGTAATTCAATTTCTTATAATTATTTTTGCCAATTCTCTGCTAATCGACTCTTCTTCGTTTAATTAGCATGTCGATTCCCAGGTAATTCTCAGCAGCAAAAATTGCAAGTAACAGCAATGCCGATGCCTCAATCAAAGTTTTGTTCACTATCAGGTAATTGCCTTCGGAAGGAGCTGCATATTCTAAGCCAACGAAGGGAGGAGCACATAAGTAGTATGTGAATAGTAAAGACATTCCTGCAAAAGCTGATATACGTGTAAACAAGCCGGCGACTAGTAACAGACCAATAACGGTTAAGCCCCATTCATTTAGCAAATCAGCCACATTAAGAAACGTTTCATTTTCAGCAATCGAAAGAAAAATTCCGGAAAATGGGCCTTGAGACGCTTTTAAAAATCCAACAGAACTCCAATTAGGATCACCTAATTTTATCAATCCTTCATACAACAAATGCCAGCCTATAAGTACCCGTAAAAGAAATAGAGCTATGGCTTTACTATCAAATTCTAATTTATCCATATGTTATTGTTCTAGTTAAACCCAAATTGAGCAATTTTAAGAGCGTTGACCGGTTGGTTAGCTTTGAAGGGTGAGCGTTAAAATTTCTCAATTGTCCACAGGTAAGATGACCTTTTATGGTTATCATTTTCAGCCAAATAGAGCTTGCCATGTTTATCTACCGCTATGTCGTGTATTCTTGACGGAATATTTCCGTACTCATCTTCAATTTTATCCAGTAATGTAATCACATTGTCATTTGGGTTCCATTTAAATAATTGCGTATCGCCTTTTATGCCTCCACCACCAAACAAGGTGCCACTGCTGTCAATAGTTAAAGCAGGCAGTCTTCCGGCAGGCATTACATTAGCAATTTTCTCTACTTTTAGTTCAATGGTATCTATTCGGCATAAGGTTCCGGCAGTTGTGCCTGCATAAATATACCGGTTATCATCATACACCATGGCATCACAAAATCCTAAATCCTCCTTATGCCGGGTTTGATCCCGATGAAATGATATTTTCTTTTCCTGATGAGGATCGGGAACAAGCTGCTTCTGATCAGACTTCCTTGACAGGCCAAATTCAAACCAATCAAACTTATTTGTATCCGGGTGATAGCGAAACAAGCGTACAGGCATCTTGCTTTGGACTTCATCAAAAGCGCGCGTTTCGGCATAGGTTCCCCAAAGGTATCCTTGTGCATCAACTACCCCATTGTGAGGTTGAACAAAGTTGGTTGCATTGGTGATATATCCTAAGTTCTGACACTGTTTGGTTTTCATATCATAGCACATCACAAACTCTGCCGGATAGGTAAAACAATAAATCTTGCCACGATCAAAATCAGCGGCAATAGATTGAATATAAAGATGCGGAAAGGGAATCGCCAACAAAGTATAGCTATCATCTTTAGGGCTATATCTCATGAGTTTACCTCCCGGTGCTTCGTGCTGCTGGTTGATATCATGAAGTAGCGAGGTGCCAAAATAAAGACTGCCATCACCAGAATCTTTTAATAAACTTCTATGAATTTTAGAATCAAACTCATCTGTCCATTGCTGTGCATGGAGAGATTCGAAACGGTTTTCTTCAGGCCAAAACCGGTAGAGTAGATCACCATCCATGGAGTTAAGCCCACAATAAAGGCAGGACTCATCCTCACTCCAGGTGATTGCGTCAAAACTTATCCATCCTATTCGCCACAATTCATCATCATAAAGTTGACGGTACGACCATTTTCCCTCAATTTCACTTCGCCAATTGTCAAATTGCTCATTTCTTAATATATGAGAGCGAACAATTGGTTTTTGATTTGTATTTACTTCGTTATCAGGCATAGCGTATATTAAAATATTGAGTGAATTTATACGGGGTTATAATTATTTCTTTGTCAGAGTAATAATTATATAAACAGGAAAGCTGGGAATACTCAACTCTGTAACACCTCCATTTTCTATAAAAGGGATTGTTATTGCGCCATTTTCATCAGGTGAAACAGCCATGGCATTCTTTATTTTTCCCTTATACTGTAAAATGACTCCGGTTGTATTCTGCGTATGATTGTAATTGAAAAGATGGATTACATCGCGTTTACCTTGAGTATCGTGAGAAACTCCTACCCATTCCGGAGCTGTAACAGTGAGTGGCAATTTTTCTCCTGCCACTAAGTAAATAGCCGATTCGAGTTCGTTTGCATTTTTGGGCATCATCCATTTGGTAACATAACCAAGTTTTATTTTGCCTTCCGGTCTAATCAGTTCAGGAATGTAGATCACCTTTCCTTTTCCGTATTTAAAAGTAAAAGTTCCAGATGATGATGCTTCCGTATCAACTTCTAAAAGCATCTCTTTTAGTAAATTATCTTTTCTCAACCTTCGCCAACCATCATACATACCTGTATTATCCGTGGCAACCAAACCGCCCCCATTCTTCACGAATTTTTTAATCAGCTCAGTTGTTTTATTACTCAAACTTTCCTGATTGGCAAGCACAAGAACATGATAGTTTTCAAGTCTGTGCAACTGCTCATCAAATATGATATCAAAAGGAATTTGTCTTTGTTGCAGAACTTGTTCAGCCATATTAACTGAAACGTGCGTGTTAACAATGCTATATGCCATAGAGGGATAGCTCCTAAGTACCGCCACTTTTTCGGCTCCCTTCATTTGTGTGTATAATTCTTTATTAGAATGCCAAAATTTAAGGTATTTAAGCTCAACTTCGTCAAGTTCGCTCCATCCCAACGAGCCTATGGTTCGGTTTAAGGACAGATTTTCGGCAAAATCATAAGGTGTATGATTATATGACATGATAAAATTATCGGTGGTGCGGCCCAACTTATAGTTACGGAATTTGCCAATAGACACTCCATCTTTCCAATTGGCATAGTTTAAGTCTTCGGCCCAGATTACATTGGTGTATTGCATCAGATCTCCATGGTTTATGCCATATTCCCATGCCCGATTACCACCTTCAATACCTCCACTATTAACTTCAATAACAATTTCTTTATTTAAACTACGGGCAAACTGCGAGCACTCTGCCAGCCGGGTTGACATTGTCCAGCACCTGAAATCAATCCATTCCTGTATCATGGGATCATTGACTTCTACCATCTTTCCCGCCTTGTTGGAACCGTTCCACATTGGAGGGAGAACAAAAGAAACATTGGCAAACCCAAATCTTTCTATTCGCTCAAAGGACGTGTATTTGTCTTCAAGATATTTCCTGAATGCTGCAATCGTTGCCGGATTAAAATCAGCCTCAGCCGGTTCGTTGTAATCAAAGTTATCGAAGTGGAGAAAATCTGTTTTTACCACTTCTATTGCATAGCGAATAATCTTTTCTTTAAAATAATTCACATAATCATCATGGTTAAAGCAGGGCCTGTAGCGAAAGGACTGCTGATACCCATAAGTGATCATAATTGGTTTTCCATTGGCATCTATTTGATACCATAAGTCTGTTTTAGCTTCAGGTACTTCGGCAAAAAAGGTTTCATACATCATGGTGTTCCATTGAATGTAGGTATCTACCTTCATGCCATATTTATGGGCAATTTCAGCAGCCATTGCCGCCTTGTCCATGTGCGCCTTTTCGGCTTCAAACCCAAACCCCTTGTAGCAATAGATATGAAAAACGGTAACTCCGGCATCCGCCATTGATTTTATGTACTCCTCCGAGGTCTGGTAATCATAATAATCTTTTTGCCATTGGTTAAAGTTGCCGTTGTTGCGCCTCACCTGAAATATCCATGGCTCATGTGTAGCCCCTCCATCGGCAAAACCGTCTTTGATCCATGATGGTGTGTACCTTGTCAGATCCTGATCAACAGGTTTTTTCTGAGCTGAAAGCTGTTCATTTCCCATTAAAAGAAGAATCCAACAGGTAAAAAAGACAACGATATATCTGATGTTGGGGACTAAGTTTTTATTCATCTTATTAAATTTCTTTACAATTTCATGTTTCTCAAGATTAGGTTGTTTATAATAATTCATTTTTTATTTCCTAATAAATGCCACCCAATAAGCACTCTTAAAAGCATTAGCGAAAAAGCTTTACTATCTAAATTTATTTTCTTAATATTTTTTTTCACGTAAATAATAACATAATGCAGGCTCAACCGGTTATTCTATTTTTGCAAATATCGCCCAGCCACCATCTTCCTTCAGATTATCATATCCCGATGAAATAATTAATAATTCGTTTTCACCGGAAATTAAATCAAGTTGAATTTGATTGTCCATTTTCCCTCTCAAGAAACCATTTTTACTTTTAAGGGGGATAAATCCTGAATAAACGAATTGGCCATTTAGATATATTGCTACAAAATCGCAATAGCCGAATGTTAATTCTACTGTTTTTTCTGTTTCTGTTGCTATCATTGATTTTGCATAGACATAATTAGCATTGCCTGTTGAATCTTTATTCTCTCTATACTTAGAAATATTCAAGATACCGTCATATTCAGTTTTAATATCCTCCCATAAAACAGTATTCAATTTCTTCTCTTTCGGATAACTGAACTTTTCCAAACTCCGTCCGATATTCACAGCTTCCTGAGAGAGGCTAAACGCCTGACTGACTTCCCATTCACTAATAATTCCCTTATCTTCCGGAAGGCTAATTTTTATTTCGGAATCAATTTTTGCGTACTTAAAATAACTGATTGTGGCGGAACGGTAAAGGGTTCCAAAACCAACATAGCCTCCGTCCGTATCAAGCCTTAATTGCTTCACAGTAAGGGAAGGGTCTTTTTCATTATTAATAAAAACATAGGCGGAACCATTAACAACGTCAACCCTGCAAGTATTCCATCCGGAATTATATTCTGCAGCCGCTTGTTCAAAACCATAAACTCGCCAGGGAGCAAACCCTTTCAAAACCGGGATATATTGAATTGCCTCGGGCATTCCAGAGTTAAAAATTCGTAGATAAACCTCTTCATAAGTAGTGGAATCATTTTTATTAAAAAAAACAGTAGGCCAGGAGGCATCTTTGAACCTAATTTCTATAGAGAAATTACCTTCAAGCTTTATTTTTGACACAGCTTTTCCCTCTATCTTTATTGACGGATCATTGTTTGGATCAATTATTTCAAAGCTATCTTCAAACTGCCAATGTTTTTCATTTAAGGTTATCTCATTCCATTTAAGGTTTTCCGTCTTAATATAATTCTGCCCCATTAAGCTTGAATGTCCAATTAAACAGAAACCGGTAAGCACTAAAATAAATTTTTTCATAATTTTAACTTTTAATTTTAACATGTAGATATTTTATATAAATTTTGTGGCAATTCGGCTTAGTTTTAGATAAACCGAAAAGGTTACTCTTTAGCCGAAACGGCCTTTACTAATAAGTGGTCATTAAATGCTACTTTCAACTTACTCCCGCCTTTTATTTTTCCTATTTGTTTTCCATTTACATAGTCTATAATTTCATACTCTTTGTCAGCCAATCCTCTAAACTCAACTTCCCCATTCCATTCATCTGCATAAAACGCATAATAGAGTGTGTCATTTTTTCTTACTACATGAGCTTCCGGTTTATCGTAAGCTATGTCGTATAAATTCAAATATTCGCCAGAAGCAAGTCGGTTTTCTTTATAGACTTTTAGCCAGGTTTCAAAATTTTTACGTCTTCCTGAATCCAAATAAACTGGATATTTTTTTCCCAGAAATCCATCGTCAGTTTCTATCGCCACAAATTTTGATCCCGGGATACCTCCAACTCCAAGCATAGAGGCGAAATTATTATTCTCATAAAACCTTTCAATATGATCGCCATAATAAGCTGTCCGTGGCCCCATTAAGGCCTTAATGGTTTTGCCCCTATGGCGTATCTGCCAGGTGGTATTCGGGTCTGATGCCACGGGTTGATTATAATAGGGCATTTTATAAAATGACGGAAACATTCCGCAAGGGCACATTTCTAAAATTGCTTTGGGCTTATACTTTCTACTTTCGTCGCTTATGATTTTAAAAAGCACAGGAAGCGCCTCGAATGACTCTTCAGGTGAAGAATGCCCATGATCTGTGGCATAACATTCACCCATAGCGTTAGTAATTTCAAAGTCCATTTTAAATCCATCAAATCCCCATTTATTGATTACAAGCGCAACAAGTTCTTTGTAATAATTCTGAACTTCAGGAAGCGCAGGACAAAGAAATGCCGCATTCCTCTTAACCCCAAACCGATCAACGCCTACCATCTCTCCATTTATATCTTTTAAAAACCAATCGGGATGTCGCTCCATTGTGATTGCGCCACCGACGCCTGGGGTAAACCAGAGCTTAATCGGATACCCCTGATCATGAAATTTCTCAGTGAATTTAGCTACATCTTCATCACCACCGGGAAAGATGGTGGATTTTGGAACGAAATCGCCATAACTCTCAAACCAGCCATCATCAACAGTAATGACATTAAAATTAAGGTCTTCAAGTGTTGGAATCATACCTGTCATTTGCTCCTGCGTAAAATCAGGACCTAATCCCCAGCCACACCAAACCGCACCATAAACAGGATCTGACTCCTCCACCTCAAGCATTTCAAATCCTCTGTCAGCCATAATACTGGCATAATTGGTCAGGCCATTAAAATAATCTCCATTATGTACGCCAATTACGGTGGGAATAGAATTATAAATAGCGCTAAATTCTACATCCCTGTCATATTCAATTCCAATGTGCAAATAGCCTTCTTCATCCACTTTTGCAGGAAGAGATATTAGCGTTGGTTTTTTTCTTATACTTCCTATAAAAAAACCGGTCGCTTCATTCCAGACATCGAGTACCGGTAGTCCTCCACCGGCATTGCCATTTTCTTCATTTTTTCCCATATAGTTTTCAGACGAAAGCGTATCCGATACCGGAAAAATCCAGTCGGGCCGCGAACTATATGCTCCGCCTTGCATTAACCAAAATCCATGTCTGCCATTATTGGGGTTTAGAAGGGAAGCATCTAACTTAAATGAATTGTTTACTTCTTTTTCAATACGCAATCCCGGAGTTGCGTTGACATTTTTGTATTGAACACTTACGAGCCCTGCACCAGGGAATTTATCATATAAATCCATGAAAAGTGTTTTTTCGATCAATGAGCCTGAAGGCCCTTCCGACAGTCCGGTAAGTTGCAACCTTTTTCCCTTGCCTGATTCGGTATTTATTTCAGTAACTTCCGCTTTCTCCTTATCTATAACGAAATCTTTAATCTGTTCTCCATTAACGACAATGTAATGAGGGTCATCAGACAGACTGACTATTGACAAGAGTTGGTCGCTGGATTTTTGGTAAATTCTGCATCTCATTTGATTGTCAAACTCAAATTTGATCTCATCATTTTCAAAGAAAATTTGATCATCAGTTTTTGTAAATTCAATATTACTTTCTTCCTTATCTTTCTTTTCCTGACAAGAAAAAATGAAAACTACTGAAATGACCAGGAGTACATATACTGTGTTTTTATACATCGTGCTATATCTTAATTTGTAGTTCTATGGTTTAATGAGATAATGATGGAATGCTATAATGATTTAATACTATACTGGTATTTACTTTTTATCCCATTCTCTCATTAATCCACCAGTCTTTAAATTTGCGGCAGCATCTTATTATTAAAATCCCTTATCTATACCCGGGAACCAATTCACCGCATTTTTATAAAAAAATTTATCTAAAA
>CAZDRA010000132.1:0-11747 GCA_964507705.1 uncultured Roseivirgaceae bacterium
GTGAGGAAATTCCTATTCTTGGTGAATGGCTCAAAATTCATTATACCGTCAATCCTGGTATGGCATTTGGTCTGGAGCTTGGCTCGGAATTCGGCAAATTTGCGCTCTCCATCTTCCGGCTCATTGCCATGGTGGGAATTGGCTATTATCTGTATATGCTTATAAAACGTGACGTGCCCAAAGGACTAAACTGGTGCATTGCCCTGATTTTAGGTGGGGCTGTCGGCAATGTTATCGACAGCACTTTTTATGGAGTTTTTCTGGAAGGCAATGTACCTTTAAATGCACCTACCCCCTGGTTTCATGGTCAGGTAATCGATATGTTTTATGTTGATATTTGGGATGGGAGAGTGGCAGATTGGGTGCCTCTTTTTGGGGGAGATTATCTTTCTTTGTGGCCAATTTTCAATATTGCCGACTCGTCTATTTTTATTGGAGTTACCATCATATTAATTTATCAAAAGCACTTTTTTAAAGAAGATCCAGTGGATGAGGATGTACAAGCAGAATCGGTTGTGGCAACTCCTGCTGAAGCCGAAAAAATCTGAACATCTCTTATAAATCAATTTGTGGCTTTAACGACTTCTATCCTTTTGCCTGCCCGTCCAAAATAAAGTGTAGGCGGGGCTTGACTTTTAATAGCTATCAAAACTTTACGCCTCAGAACTTTCTATTCAATAACAAGGAACTCTCCAACCCATGGTTCGTGTCTCACGAAACATATGCAAAATTCCTGCCTTAAATATCTTCCTCAAATCTTTGATAAATTAATTATAGGTTGGAAATGAAAAATGTGGGAGGCGTCCTGTTTCATGGAGACCTACCTTCAGCAGACAGGCACGAACCAGAGGTTAGAATTCATAGCAATGATATTATCGATTTTGATATTTTAAAGTTTCAAATTATCACAAAGAACTGGATTTTGGTTAAAATTTTATTAATCAGGAAATATCAATTTTCCTGTTTGTTGAGAAAATCGTCCATGGTTGAAAAATAGGACCCTTTTGACTATATTTTCTCATAATAAACATTAATGATTCCTAATATAAGACAAATCTCATTGCCCTTTATTGAAATTAAATGTCTCGAAAAGAATTGTGATTTTGAAAATGAAATATTTTCGTTTAATGTTTTAATGAATGACCCTTTAGTCTTGAGTGCTTCAAGAGATTTGTTATATGTCTCTTTTACACTTTTATTTTTGTTTATCATTATTAAATATAATTCTCCTTCATTACCTGCAGAATGCTTTTCTGAAATCTGTTTATAGCATTCATCAAAAGAAGATATACCCCTCCATATTTTATATTCTCCTGATATAATTTCATATTTATTATTAGGATTAGTAATCTTAAAATCAAGCTTTCCATCATAAGTATATGCCTCTGCCTCTGCTGAAAAAGCAAACATCTTTACTGGGATTAAAAAGAGGTCTCGAATTAATTCTTCACTCAATTTTGAGAGCGCTTCAGGTCTTTCACAGGAATAAAAAGCGAAATCGAATACAATTTTAAAAATTTTATCTCTAAAAGTAAGCTCCTTTTCAGGGTCAGGTAAGTAATCTTTATAGTAATTTTTTAATTTAATCTTCTCATTTAAATAAAGTTTTAGAATGTCTTCATCCAAGAAGTCTGATTTTTGTGGACCTCGTAAATCAATAACACTGGTATAAGGAACTATTATAACCGCAGTTGGTTTATGCATATCACTTTTTCTAAAGAAAGATACACGGTAACTAAGAATTCTATTATAACTGAAATCTACCCTGTCTTCTGTTAAAATAAGATCATTAATTTTTTCATTCAGATTTGTGATAACATTCCACATAAAAGTTGAGACTTTAGAAAAACCTTCTACTTCATCCTTATAATCAACAATGCTTTTGTCAATTTCTCCTTGTACTTGAAATGAAGAAAAACGTGGAAGTCTGAGAACATCTAATGTAGAAAATTCTTGTTGCCCCCTTTGCTTTAGACTGTGTATATATTTGAAATCAGCATTCTTATATTTAAATATTGTAGAATTCCCATCATTTAATGGTAGAATATATGGGCAATCATATTTGATAAAAAAAATGTAATCTTCAGGGCTATTAAGTACCTCTATAAAATTACCTTGATTAAAAGCTACATCGGAATAAACAAACTTTGAAGAACCAATCTCCCAAGTTTCTTTAGTAATATAATCTTCAATTAAAATCGTGTTGTCATGATTGGGCAAATCAATTATATCTTTTTTACCTTGGGAATGTTTTAGCATGATCCATATTATTTTGTATCATCTTGATACATATTACTTCTTTTGTAATAATAACCCTATAGATTCCAGTGTACAAGATTTGTCAAATATTTAATTACGCAAATCCAGGAAGGTTAAAAAACCAACTGGTCGTAGGTTAAGCGTAGCGGTCCTACGACCTCTATGACCTACCGATGTTGTTGTAGCTAAAAAGTATTGAAAATCCATTGTAATTGTCTGAACTATAATTTGTATGATTATGAGATTAACATGATTTTTTAAGAGAAATGATGTATAGCAAGGTGGCATCCCCAGCATCCTTGTTGGTGACAGGGATGAAATGGAAAGAAAACTACCTGCGCACAAGGGAAGCAAGAATACAGAATGATGATGATGAAATTGCCTGTATCACAAATAAAGATCAATGTCAAACGAAACTGATAGTTTATCCAAAAAATGTACCGATACAGATTAGCAAGGCAAAATATAGTCAAAAGTCATATCGCTATTATCAAAGAGTTTATTAGATTAGTGTAATTATATATAGAGGTCTCCTTTACTAAGTAAAACTCAAAGTAATTCGTGCGCATCAAAGATATCTTACCCATTTTCGATTGGCTCCCCAATTATAAAAAAGACGACTTCAAGGGAGATTTCTGGGCTGGATTGACAGTTGGCGTTATGCTAATTCCGCAGGGCATGGCTTACGCCATGATTGCAGGTCTGCCACCTATCTATGGATTATATGCAGCATTTTTACCCCAAGTAATTTATTCGTTTTTTGGTACCTCCCGGCAATTGTCAGTAGCCCCTGCAGCGATGATCTCATTGCTTATCGTTGCTGGCATATCAGAATTTGCCACCCAGGGCAGTGAAGCATATATCGGCCTGGCAATACTCCTGGCAATGATAGTTGGTATTTTACAACTTCTTTTTGGTCTATTTCGACTGGGGTTTATAGTTAATTTTTTGTCTTTGCCGGTCATTAGTGGATATACTTCATCGGCAGCGATAATAATTGGATTAAGCCAACTCAAACATTTAATGGGCGTGGATATGTCTTCCAGTAATTTGATTCATGAGATTGTTTATAATATGAGTATAAATATAAATCAGATTCATGCAGTCACATTGGTTATTGGGTTGGTGAGTATCGTACTTCTCATTTTTTCCAGGAAAATAAGTAGATCGTTTCCCGGGCCATTAATAATCGTAATCATTGGAATAGTGATTGTCACACTATTTAGCCTTGATATGGAAGGTGTGAAAATCATTGGCTCCATACCGGGAGGATTGCCGGATGTATCCATTCCTGAAATAAATTTTGCTGATATTGCTAGATTATTTCCACTGGCATTACTTATATCTCTTGTGAGTTTTATGGAGTCATATACCATAGGCAAGGTGATGCAATCCAAAAAGAAGAATTATAATATTTCCTCCAATAAGGAACTAATTGGTCTTGGAATGGCCAATATTTCGAGCTCGATATTTGGTGCTTTTCCTGTTTCGGGCGGGTTGGGTAGAACGGCTGTTAACCAGCAATCCGGTGCCAATACCAATTTGGCTTCATGGATTAGTGCAGCATTGGTAGGCCTCACATTACTTTTCTTTACGCCACTTTTTTACAATTTGCCCAAGGCAATTTTAGCAGCGATTATCATGGTGGCTGTATTTAATTTAATTGATGTAAAGAGAGCAATAGTTCTATTCAAGACCAATAGGATAGATTTTGCTATGCTGCTGGTGACCTTTCTATCAACTTTGTTTTTTGGTGTGCAAGCGGGAATTATTACGGGAGTTGTTCTGTCGTTGATTATGGTGATTCATAGAAGCACCTATCCGCATTTGGCTGAGTTGGGTAAATTGCCAAGCTCCAATTATTTCAGAAACCTAACTAGATTTCCAGAGGCAATTGAGCGAAAGGATGCCTTGATATTCAGGTTTGATTCTGAGCTGTATTTTGCCAATATTAATTATTTCAGAGAGCGCTTGAATCAAATGATCACAAAAAAAGGAGCTGGATTGAAAGTGATTATTTTAAATGCACAATCAATACATGCAATGGATAGCAGTG
This sequence comes from uncultured Roseivirgaceae bacterium, assembly GCA_964507705.1. Lineage (GTDB taxonomy): Bacteria > Bacteroidota > Bacteroidia > Cytophagales > Cyclobacteriaceae > JAAUQL01. The sequence continues at coordinate 4,316 of CAZDRA010000132.1, forward strand.
CTGCACTGGAGTTTGAAGAGATTATTGATGAATGTAAAAACCAGAAGGTTGAATTTTATTTAACGGAAGTAATTGGCCCTGTGCGAGACACCCTAAGAAAATCGGGCTTGTTTGAAAAAATCGGGGAAGATCATTTTAAAATGAGAATTCAGGATGCACTAGATCATTTTGATACGCATAAAAATTCTAAGCATTCTTATGCTGTGCAGACGAATAATTGATTGTGGTCATCTGCCAATTAATTGGACAAATGATAATGTTCCCGTAGTCATTGAGCCCGGAGAGTTTGAGGAGATGGCCGGGAACTCGTCGAATGAAATAAAACAGGTTGGATATTTATAATTATGGATAAATAGATATCTTATAAAATAATAATTCTTCTTTAGCTATGAGCATCAAAAAATCTATTACAATTATCACGCTAATTTATTGGGTCGTAATTTCATCCTGTCAGCAGCAAAAAAGTGAAATTAAAATACTCAATCTCCGTTGTGAAAACCGAGTTGATCCACTGGGGATTGATGCATCTTATCCTCGCCTGAGCTGGAATTCCGAATCGCCATTTCGAAACAAAAAGCAAACTGCCTATCAGATAATTGTCTCAGAAACCCAGGAATCTTTATTGGAGAATAAAGGCACTTTTTGGGATTCCAATAAAGTGAAGTCCAAGAGGTCAGTACAGATCAAATATCAGGGCAAAGATCTTTCAAGTGAATTGATATGTTACTGGAAAGTCCGCATTTGGGATGAACATGGATATGTGTCGGATTGGAGCGATCCTGCACAATGGGAAATGGGTTTATTAAATCAAAATGATTGGCAAGCCGATTGGATTGATGATGGTAAAGCAGGACCGCAAAGCACAAAAGAATTTTATGAGGATGATCCTGCTCCTTTGTTCAGGCGTGATTTTCTTACAGAGAAGGAGATTGAAAAAGCGAGGTTGTACATAAGCGGATTGGGATATTATGAAGCTACAATTAATGGTAAGAAAGTTGGAGATCATGTACTGGATCCGGGGTGGACAAACTATGACAAGCGCATTCTTTACAGCACCTATGATATAACAAAACTAATAAAAGAAGGAGGAAACAGTATTGGCGTCACACTGGGAAATGGTTGGTTTAATCCTTTGCCAATGACCTTGTTTGGGAAATTCAATTTGCGGGAAAGTCTGGCGATTGGACATCCCAAATTTATTGCACAACTTAAAATAAATTACATAGATGGATCTACTCAAACTATCGTTTCGGACGAAAAATGGCTTACACATGAAGGTCCAATAATTAGGAATGATATTTACCTCGGAGAAGTATATGATGCCAGAAAGAAAATTCCCGAATGGGATATTTTTGGGTTTAATGCCGACTCATGGAACAAAGTCAAAATTGCAGATGGAAAAACAGGAAACCTTCATGCCCAAAATCTCCCACCAATCAAAATAACAAGAAAAATAAAACCTGTAAAATTGACCGAGCCCAAACCTGGAGTCTATATTTTTGATATGGGGCAAAACTTTTCCGGCTGGGTGAAATTGAAAGTTAGTGCAGAAGCGGGAACTCAAATAAAACTGAGATATGGAGAGTTGATTCATGAAGATGGCACGCTCAATGAAATGACCAGTGTTGCCGGACAAATTAAAGGCAGGAACAGCGGAGGTAAATTGAAAGGCGGTCCTTTTTCTCCTGAAATCGCATGGCAAAGTGACACATATATTGCCGGCGGAAACGGTGAAGAATACTACATGCCGAAGTTCACATTTCACGCTTTTCGCTATGTAGAAGTCACAGGATTACAAAAAACACCAGTACTGGATAATATCGAAGGTTTGCGCTTGAATAGTGACCTTACGAAGGCTGGGGCTTTCGAATGTTCCAATCAATTGTTCAACGATATCCAGGAAATTACCGAATGGACTTTTTTAAGCAACGTATTCAGCGTTCAATCCGACTGTCCTCACCGTGAGCGCTTTGGATATGGTGGTGATATTGCGGTTACAACTGATGCATTTATTTATAATTATGATATGTCAAACTTTTATGCAAAAATCGTTCGTGATTTTCAGGATGCCGTACTCCCCGATGGAAGACTAACTGATACTGCTCCATTTGTGGGGATTGATTATTGTGGGATTGGCTGGGCTTTTTCGCATCCTTTGACATTGCTGGATTTGTATCAATATTATGGGGATATATCTCTAATTGAGGAACAATACGAAACTGCCAGGATCTGGTTTGAACAGGTAATTTCTAATAATGAATTAATAATAACACATGGTCTGAGTGATCATGAAAGCCTGGCTCCGATTCCTACTTCTGAAATGGTAACTCCTTTGTATTACCGGAGTGCTGTGATCATGTCAGAGTTGGCTGAGATTATGAACCAAATAGAAGATACTGAGAAATATGTAGATCTATCAAAACAAATTAAAACAGCATATCTGGAAAAATTTCATGAAAGTGGTACTGGTAAATTTGCACCTTTTACCCAGGGAAGCCAATCCTTTGCCATATATACAGGAATTACTCCTGAAGAAGATAAAAAGGCAGCACTTGACGAACTTGTAAAAAATATTGAGGTAGAAAATGACGGTCATCTCACTACTGGGATTTTTGGAACTAAATATTCTCTGGATGTCCTTTCGGAGAATGGTTTTGCCGAAACTGCGGCAATGATGGTTGGACAAACAAGCTTCCCGGGTTGGGGTCACATGTTGGCAAATGGAGCAACAACCTTATGGGAACACTGGGAATATAGTGATAATACATATTCCCACAATCATCCAATGTTTGGCTCTGTAAGTGAATGGTTTTACAAATGGGTAGGTGGCATTCAGGCAGACCCTTCTGCTGTTGGGTTTGACAAAATTATCATTCGACCACAGATTATTTCAAATGTGACTTGGGCGAAAACAAGTTATAATTCAATTCATGGAAAGATAGTTAGCGACTGGTCTCGGGATGATCATTCATTCAATTTAAAAATATCCATTCCGGTAAACACAACAGCCAAAGTTTACTTGCCTGCAAAGGATTTGAAAAGTGTAAAGGAAGGGAAAATGGATGTGTCAACTGTTAAGAGTATTCAGTTTATCAAAATAGAAAATGGTAATGCGGTTTTTATGGTAGGGTCGGGTGATTACTCATTTGAATCAAAATATTAGCAAAGTAAAAAGAATCATGAAACGCTTATATTTATTAGCGATTTTTGCTGCGGCCTTATTTTTCACTTCATGCAATAATCCAAAATCAGATATTACCTGGGAGGATGAATGGAATGCAGAAATCTACCCTGCCGAGCATAAAATTATTGCAGACTCCACAAGTGGGGCGAAACTGATCTATGTGACTACCGATAGTGCCAATGATGTAAATCTATATTTTGATTATAATTGCTGGTTCAAAGATATGTCGGCCATGTTTTTTATATCAGATCGCAATGGTGTAAATGAATTGTTTGCCTATGTTCCCAAAACTGGAGAGCTCATTTCAATGAATCCCCACAGAGAGAAAAATAACTATTGGCTGACTACAGTTGATTTTGAAACACACAATGCATATGTACGTGATGAGGATTTTATATATGACTGGAAAATCGACATCGAATATAATAGCGATTCGTCGAAAGTTGATAAGGTTACTGTAAAAGAAAGAAAAATTGCATCAGCACCAGAAGGAACAAAATTCTATTCTGCCCTTACACAAAGTGCTGATAGAAAGTATCTTTCTGCAAGTATTGCCTATAATGATGATCCTGATCATAAGGAAATTATAGCTTTCAATATTTTATCAGGAGCGCTTAAAAAATTAATGAGTTTCCAGACGAGCACCGTGATATCTCATGTACAATTTAATAAGTACAACCCAAATTATTTAAGATTTTCAAAAGATAAATCTGGCAATATTGGACTACATCGTATGTGGGTTGTGGATGTACGTAATCCCGGAAAAGCAAAAAAGATTTATCTGCAAGAACCCGAGGAATCGGTTACCCATGAAGACTGGTGGGTCAATGATCAGTTAACTTTTTGTAGTGGATATCGCAACGGAGAATATCATGTTAAGGTGATCAATATTCATGATCAGGCTGCTCGAATCATTGGCGCCGGTTCATGGTGGGAAGATGGATCGAATAAAGAATTGGCTGAATATAATTGGTGGCATGCATCCGGTTCAAGAAACGGTAAATGGGTGGTGGCTGATAACTGGCATGGCCATATTGGCATTACCGATGCACGCACAAGTCATATGAGGTTTTTAACGAAAAATCATCGTATTTATGGGGGAGGAGCACATCCGCATGTGGGTTGGGCTCCTGACAGCAAAAGTGTAGAATTCACGTCACACAAACTTGGAAACCCAGATGTGTGTATTGCATATCTACCGGAAGCTTGGGATGAACCGTATATGGAGGCAGATAACCTTGAATGAAGTTTTAAAAATAATTAATAATGTTTGATTTCAGCTATTCTTGCTTTTTAAGCACCTTTTATAATAATAAACTTTTTATATTTAATGCTTGTAACAGCACCAAAAGCGCAACTAATTCTTGATTATAAAATCTATTTTGGAGTTAAACCACCAGAAGATAGGATTTCATTAATTAGTAATATCTCCAAAGAAAGCGTTTTATATGAAATTGCTGGTCTCAATTATCGTCTTAAACCTAAAGGCAAGGTTTATATTGATACCAGTATTGAAACTCAAGCAAGGGAACTTAAGTATTTCACACAGACTCATGAACTTTTCATAAAGTATTCAAGTGTTGCGGAAAGATATACTAAAAGCAGGGATGAATATCCAATTATTTTTAATAGACAAGCATGTTTATTTGCTATTGAAGAAATAATCAACTCTAGCAAAATGCAAAACATTGATCATTTCGATATGGCTCATACCGAGGTTTGGGAGGCAATAGTGAAATATCTTTTAGCTGTAAATTATGTAATTACAGAAATTAAAAAAGAAAAGGATGCAAAAAGCACAAGTTTTGAATCGTTAAACCCTAAAATTCTTCCTTTAAATGAATTATCAATTGAAACAGACCAAATATTTACACTCTATCGAGGGTATTGGCTAATTGATTACTTTTTAAAACGATCTGAATATTCATCTGAGATTAAGCTCTACTTTCAAAGTGCTTATGGAATTGAACCGCAAAATTTCATCTACCATTTGATGAGTATGTACATGGCTAACAGTAGCGAAAAACCTGAACTCAATTTCTTCTACCTTGTACAAGCAGGACATCAAAACCTATTTGACAAATTGAGTTTCAGAATACCAAACAATGAAACTTACAAATTGCTCAGTCTTCGTAAATCACCATTCATCAATGTTGGCAAATTGAAATATTTGATTGGAGACAACTCGTTTTTAATTGAAAAAGCATATTCCCAGTTTCTTAATGACTTCTGGTTTGATTGGATTAAGAAAGTAAAGAATAAGAATGGAAAAAATAAATTTAATATTCATCAATATAGAGGTGATTTTGGTTACTTCTTTGAAAAGTATCTTGCTCAAATACTGACAAAGAGTTTTGAGATCTATAATTACTCAACTTTGCTGATGTTTAACCAATTGAAAGTGAAAACTCCTAAAGGCAATATTGAAATCGCAGACGTATATTTTCGTTATGGGAATAAAATTTTACTTGCCCAAGTAAAATCTGGCAGTATTTATGATGCAGAAAAATTCAGCGGAAATGTTGACCAATTTTACAAAAATGACAGAAAGGGATTCTTTAAAAATTTTGGAGTGAATCAAGTAGTAAAGTCAATAACGGAAATGGAGAAACTCATTCATTCAATTGATCCAAAATTTCCCAGAGGGCACGCTTATACAATTTTCCCTTGTATTATTGTCAATGACAAGTCATTTCAAACGGCACTTATTTCTGACACATTCAATAAACGATTCAAAGAATTAATTTTTAAGATTAATTTTAAAAAAGTAAGGGTAAATCCTTTGACATTAATTCATATCAGTGATTTAGAAAGGTTAGAAGACATTCTTAATAAAAAACCAAATTTAATTTGGAGTATTCTTAAATATAATCATAGAGACAAGAGGTTTGTGCCACCTTTATATAGTACAATTAATCAAAAGTGGTCAGGAGGGAAATACCCTAATAGAATTTTAGAATTGTTTAAATCACTTACTCTTAAATACAATCCAGCTGGAGCAAACAATAGTTATGGTAGAGACATGCAATCAATAGATAAATGAAAACCTTACTTTGACGCGATTACCTCACCTCAATTTCTTTATATTTATTAATCATTTTATGATAAATATAATTGATCGAGTTTGAAAAGGAAGAATATATGTTTTTAAAATAACTATCCTTTGATTCAACAAACAAAGACCTTTGAGAACGTAAATAAATGAGCTGAATAGTTTATTGTCTATTTTAAAAATATTTGCGTATAGAATTTTGATATGCGACATAAAAATCCTGCCCAGTTGTAAAAATTGTCTTTATGGGTTCAAGCAATCCTCAGGAATTTTTCCGTTTAGCATGGCCAAAAGATTATCTGCGGCTCGTATCTGTAATTCCCGATGTGACTTTGAAGAATACCAGGCATAATGTCCGGTGCCAATAACAGCTGGATGATTGAGTAATTCCATAGGTAATTTATTAGTCAATTCGGTATTGTAAACATCTATCCCTGCCCGGAAGATTTGATGGTTAGCCAAAGCTTTGAGTAGTGCATTTTGATCAATAACCGGTCCTCTGGCTGTGTTGATGACAATTGGACATTTTTTGGCCATAGCAAACATATTTTCGTTTAAAAGCCCATTGGTTTCATCTGTCAGATTGCAATGAATGGAAATGACATCGCTTTGATGTATCAACTCTTTCAGTGTAACTTGTTCAGCACCTAAATCTGTAAATCTGGATTTAGAAATATATGGATCACAGGCAACTACCTTATTAAATAAATGAACTGCCTTTTTGCAGAGCGTTCCTCCTATTCTGCCGATTCCAATAATTCCTAGCGTGCATTCATGAAACTCAAGTATTCTTTTTATATGGTTGATTTGTAAGCCAATTTTGCAAAACGCACATATCATTAGTTTTTCATATCCATAAGAATAAGACATGGTGAGTTGGAGTATACTTGTCAGGATACTATTTTATTCTTCATCCATCTGATGCTGCTCATCCATATACTTTTCGCCCTCGAGCGTAAGGAAAAAATCCATCCAGATATAGGCCAGCTTATTCCCTTCTTCCACTGAAACAGCATGCATGGATCCCAATGGAATATGAAGCAGTTCATTTTCTGTTAGCGATGTAGTGTCGCCACCGGCGTGGCAATTGCATTGGCAGCTGGGTAAGCCGAAAAAAAGCTGATCAAGCATTGGGTGATCATGCTCTGCCACTTCATCCGGTCCAAGAGTTTCTACAGAACCCATACAAAATCGAG
>CAZDRA010000133.1:0-11722 GCA_964507705.1 uncultured Roseivirgaceae bacterium
GTTGACCACATTGGCCATCAAGGAGAGTTTTTCTCGTCCGTACGACATTATCCAGGCAGCAAAAAGATCATGATTATTTACTGCAATGCTAGAAGCAGTAAAATAAGTGGCTCCATATTCGAGAATCTTATTTATGTCGCCATCTGTTCTGATACCTCCCATGAAATCAATTTTGAGATTGCAATGACCTGCAATGGTTTCTAGTGCATGGTAATTTACAGGGGATTGTATCAATAGTCCATCGAGATCTAAAAAATGTATTACTTCGACCCCGTTATCTTCAAATAATTTTGCTACATCAACCAGGTTGAGATTATACTTTCGCACTTTTGAATAGTCGCCTTTTTTTAGGAAAATAACCTTTCCGCCTGAAATGGATATTGATGGAATGACCTTAAACATATTGATGTATTTTCTAACTATCAAGTAGTAAAAAAAAAAGAAGATTTGGAAATTTTAATGCAGTAATATTTTAATTACTTTTTGGTGAAAAGATCAATCACAAAAATTTTAATCAATCTTTAGAAAAGTTATAAATTCATCAATGTTTGGAATACACCGACACATCTGGATGTTTAACCATTATTATCATATTAATTTTCTAAAGGGAATATTTTATTTACTTTTATGCACACGTGTGTTTTGGATATAAATTATTATCTTCAAAAATTATTAAATATCAAAAAATTATAATAAAATATCATGAAATTAGGTAAGTATTCATTTGGAACGGGTGATAGGTTTGCTCATCAGGGAGAAGCTCAACTACAAGGTAGCATTCTGGCAAAAGAAGCGGGAATAGAATTGACTCATGTCTGGAATAAATCATTCAGAGAACATAAAACAGTTAAATCGGATCCGTCGAGTGTGCGCGAAGAAGCAGATGTTACCGTAAAAGCATTGGGCTGGAAAGGACAATATCTTGTGGACGCCGATCACATCAATATGGATACTGTTGATGGGTTTGTGGCATATTCTGATTTTTTTACCTTAGATGTAGCTGACTATATAGGCAAGGAAGTGAGTCAGGAAGAGATCGATGGATTTGTGAGCAAATATGCTAAATACATTGGTCAGCTTAGTATTCCCGGAATAGACGCCCCATTTCAAATTGATGAAAACTTCCTGAGAAAAATAGCTGCTACATTTTTATTTGCCGCAAAAGAGGCCGGTAAAATTTATCGGAGAATTACCGAGCTCAAAGGCAATGAAGATTTTATTGCCGAAGTTTCCATGGATGAGGTTGATGATCCTCAAACTCCAGCAGAGTTGTTCTTTATATTGGCAACCATAGCCGATGCAGGAATACCCGCCCAAACCATCGCACCAAAGTTTACTGGCCGTTTCAATAAGGGAGTTGATTATGTTGGAGACGTCGATCAGTTTGCCAGAGAATTTGAAGAAGATATCTTAGTTATCCAGCATGCCATCAAGGAATTTGGATTACCAAAAAACCTTAAACTGAGCGTTCATTCGGGAAGCGATAAATTTTCTATTTATAAGCCTATTCGCGAACTAACCAAAAAACATGATACGGGCGTTCATGTAAAAACTGCAGGAACCACGTGGTTGGAAGAATTGATTGGTTTGGCAGAAGCAGGCAACGAAGGGCTCGAATTAGCAAAAGCCATATATGCCAAAGCACTTGGCAGGTTTGATGAGCTAACAGGGCCATATGCAACGGTGATTGATGTGCAAGTCGATGGCCTGCCCACTGCCGAAGAAGTAAATGGCTGGTCGGGTAGAAAATTTGCCGATACGCTAAGGCACAATCAAAGTCATCCGGATTTCAATTTGCAATTCAGGCAACTGTTACATTGCGGTTATAAAATTGCAGCAGAGTATGGCGATGCCTATTTCAATGCCTTGGATAAGTACAAAGATATTATAGCTAAAAATGTCACTGAAAATATTTTTGACAGACATATTAAGCCTCTTTTTATAGGTTAACGAATTAAAGAATCAGCCATGAAAAAATTTCTGGACAAAGGTTTCATTCTCGAAAATAAGACTGCTGAAAAGCTGTATCACGGCCATGCAGCCAATATGCCCATTATCGACTACCATTGTCATCTTCCGCCAAAGGACATCGCTGCTGACAGAAAATTTAAAAATATGTCAAAAATCTGGTTGGATGGCGATCATTACAAATGGCGCGCGATGAGAACCAATGGAGTTGACGAAAAATTCATCACCGGTGATGCCGATGATTTCACCAAATTTCAGAAGTGGGCAGAAACTGTCCCCTACACCATGCGCAATCCTTTGTATCATTGGACACACATGGAACTCCAGCGACCTTTTGGCGTCCATAAAATTTTGAATGGAGATTCTGCGAAGGAAATTTACGATACCTGCACAGCCCAACTTCAGAAGGATGAATTCAGTTGCCGAGGCTTATTGAATCAGTTTAAAGTTGAAGTGGTTTGCACGACAGACGATCCGATTGATTCTTTGGAATACCATAAATCCATCAAAGACTCCGGATTCAACGTGAAAGTGTTACCAACATTCAGGCCAGACAAGGCCATGGCGGTGGAAGATCAATTGAGTTTTAATGCATACCTGGATAAACTGGGACATGCTTCAAATATTGACATCACCAATTTTAATTCCTTGATTGATGCCCTAAAATCCAGACACAACTTTTTTGATGAGATGGGTGGAAAAATTTCAGATCATGGACTGGAACAGATATATGCGGCAGATTTTTATGACCATGAGATCAAAGCCATTTTTGATAAAATCAGAGGAGGTAATGATATAAACCCATCAGAAATATTGAAATTCAAATCTGCCATGCTCATTCATTTTGGCATTATGGATCATGAAAAGGGCTGGACACAACAGTTTCACCTGGGTGCTTTGAGAAACAATAATTCCAGAATGGTAAAGAAATTGGGCCCCGATACGGGATTCGATTCTATTGGTGATTTTGAGATGGCAAGACCGATATCACGGTTTTTGGATAAGCTGGATTCGGAGGATCAATTGGCAAAAACAATAATTTATAATCTTAATCCAAGAGACAATTATCTTATTGGCACCATGATCGGAAATTTCAATGATGGTTCCATTGCAGGAAAAATAAATTTCGGAACGGGCTGGTGGTTTATGGATCAGAAAGAAGGTATGGAAATGCAAATGAATGCCTTATCAAATCTTGGCCTCTTGAGCAGGTTTCTTGGTATGCTCACGGATTCCAGAAGCTTTTTATCTTTTCCGCGTCACGACTATTTCAGAAGGATATTATGTAATTTGTTGGGCAAAGATGTGGAAAATGGCGAACTGCCAAATGATTTGGATTGGCTGGGACAAATGGTAGAAAACATCTCTTACAACAATGCGAAGGAGTTTTTTAAATTTTAATGAGAGAATGATAGAATGCGACAATGATAAAATGGAGTGAACAATTATAGCATTCAATCATTTAAGCATTGTAGCATTATTGCAAACTAATAAACACAAATAAACTATGGGAAAAATAGTAACTTTTGGTGAGGTCATGCTGAGGCTGGCTCCTCCTGATTTTTTGAGATTCAAACAATCCACTTTTTTAGAATCTACATTTGGTGGTGGTGAAGTCAATGTTGCCGTATCATGTGCCAACTATGGGTTGGACGTTAGTTTTGTGACCCGTCTTCCGGAAAATGATATTTCCGAATGGTGTGTGCGGACATTGAAGACTTACGGTGTCAACACGAAGGATATTATTTACGGAGGGAATCGAGTTGGTATTTATTTCCTTGAAGCAGGGGCGGTGAGCCGTGGCAGCAAGGTGATTTATGACAGGGAAAATTCTGCGATAAGTCAGGTCGAAATTGGCATGATCGATTGGGATAAGGTATTCGATGGAGTGACCTGGTTTCACTGGACAGGCATAACCCCTGCTATTTCCCAGGGGGCGGCTGATGTTTGCCTGGAGGGCATCAAAGCTGCCAATGCAAAGGGAATTACTGTTTCCTGTGATATAAATTATCGCAAAAATTTATGGAAATATGGCAAGTCTGCCAGCAAAGTTATGCCTGAACTGGTTGCCGGAACAGACATTGTATTGGGCAATGAAGAGGATGCCGAAAAGGTTTTCGGAATCCATCCTGAAGGAGTTGACATCACCAGTGGTCATGTCGAAGGTGCAGCCTACGAATCTGTCGGCAAGCAAATGATGGCCAAATTCCCAAGGGCAAAAAAGGTGATTATCACCCTGCGAGGATCGGTAAGTGCCAGCCACAATTCTTGGTCGGGCGTGCTCTGGGACGGAGAGAAATTGTTTCAAGCACCAACCTATCAAATTACCCATATTGTAGATCGCGTAGGTGGTGGTGATTCATTTATGGGAGGACTCATCTATGGATTAAACAGCTATGCTGACGATGATCAAAAAGCATTAGATTTTGCCGTAGCAGCATCTTGTTTGAAACATACTATCAAAGGCGATTTTAATCAAGTAACGGTCGAGGAGGTCGAAAAACTGATGGGCGGAGATGCCTCGGGAAGGGTGTCTAGGTAGTTTTTAAAGTGGTAATTCATTTTCATAAAAAAAGATAAGAAGGATGATGCTGTATGCAAAGTTTTTCCGCTAAAAGAAATTGCCTTATCACTGATTAGACAATTGAGCTGGACGCCTATAAAACGAACATGATGGGGAATCAAAATATTTTGAATAAAAACCTGTTCAATGAGATAAAAAGCATTGTAGCACAAAGCAAGCAAGAAGTTGCGGTGACAGTTAATGCAACAATGACACAACTGTATTGGAGTATTGGCAAACGCATTAACCAAGAAATCTTACAAAATAAAAGAGCGGAATACGGGAAACAAATTGTCGCTACATTGTCCACTCAATTAACCCAAGAATATGGAAAAGGGTGGAGTGAAAATCAGCTTCGGCATTGTCTACGCATTGCGGTGACAATTGAAGATGATAAGATTCTCTACTCACTGCGTAGAGAATTGAGTTGGACACATATTAGAACTTTAATTTATATAGATGACAGTTTAAAACGAGAATTTTACATAGAAATGTGTAAAATGGAAAGATGGAGTACAAGAACATTACAAGAGCGTATAAATTCTATGCTTTACGAAAGAACTGCCATTAGTAAAAAGCCAGACGAAACCATTAAAAATGAATTGGTAAGCTTAAAAGTTAGCCATCAAATTACGCCAGATTTGGTTTTTAGAGACCCTTATTTTTTAGATTTCTTAGGGCTACATAACAGCTATACCGAAAAAGATTTAGAATCAGCCATATTAGCCGAACTACAAAATTTTATGGTTGAACTGGGCTCTGATTTTGCCTTTTTAGCTCGTCAAAAAAGAATTACCATAGACCATGAAGACTACTACATTGATTTATTGTTTTACCACCGAAAACTAAAAAGCCTCATTGCCATAGATTTAAAACTGGGTAAGTTCCAAGCTTCCGACAAGGGGCAAATGGAATTGTATTTGGCTTGGCTGGCAAAACACGAAAGTATGGAAGGAGAAAACCAACCTTTGGGATTGATACTTTGTGCAACTAAAAATAAAGAACATGTAGAGTTGATGCAGCTCGACAAGAGTAACATCAAAATTGCCGAATACCTAACACAATTGCCTGACATGAAATTGTTGGAAAACAAACTCCATCAATCCATAGAGCGAGCAAAAAACAGCTTGGCACAAAATGAAGCAAAAGAGAAAAAGGAATGAAATTTAGACATTATTATAACTAAAACATTGCCCCTCCTCAGCGTCTCCTGTTTAGGGACTCTGAGAAAGAACTAAACAAAAAGAAAAAGTAAATGCAGAGAATTAGAATATTTATAAGTATGGTTCAAACTGACAGACAAGGAATGTTTTGGGCATAAAAAAACCCGGATTCATCACCAGCATCTAATATCTGGGAGAGGAACTACCGGGACAGCATAGCACAAAGGTAATAAAAAATAAATGAATCGACACTTCTACGAAAAAGTTTTCTCCGTACAAAGAATGGGAAAATATTTTAATCGATACCCAAACAACGAGGAAAAGGCAATAATTCATTACAAGTCAAATATCGAATTATCCGAGTCTTTTTATTCAATTCTGTCTGTGTTTGAGGTTTCTTTAAGAAATAGTTTACATAGAGAATTAACAACACATTTCGGGACTGATGATTGGTATTTGAGAGTAGGTTCAGTACCTGGATTAAGAAACCTAACGGCCAGTATTAATACAGCCAAAAGACATATTGCAAACAGAAACGAATCGATTACAGCAAATAAAATAATTGCGGAACTAAACTTGGGTTTTTGGGTTCGATTATTTAATACTGAATACGAACTGATTTTATGGAAACCTTTAAGAAAAGCATTTCCATATTTAGAAAAAAGTCAAAGACAAAGAAGCAACGTTTCCGCACCCGTTAATAAAATTAGAGATTTTAGAAATAGAGTTTTCCATCACGAACCTATTTCATGGAATTTAGATAGGTTAGAAGAAACTCATAAAAGAATTTTAATAGTTATGGGTTGGATTAATAAGGATTTACCCAAGGTAGCTGAAAAAATTGACCGGGTAACTGAAGTAATACTAAAGGTTAAAGGAAAAGGTATCTGAAAGACCAGTTATCGACATATTATTATTTCTCCTCTTCCCTCCTCAGAGTCACCTGATAAGGGACTCTGAGGAAGAACATAAACAAAAAGGAAAATTAATGCAGAGAATTAGAATATTTATTAGTAGTGCTCAAGCCGAGTTTTCTAAGGAAGAAGAGTGCTCATGAATTATTTCCGTATTGCTAATTGCGGGGCTTAATGAACCTGAATTCATACAAGACGACACCTTTAAAACCATTATTTACAGACCACAAACTTCAACCGGACAAGTAAGTGGGGAAGTAAAAAAAGTAATAATGGTGTTGGATGGAGAAATGAAGAGAATTGAAATAATGGATGTCTTGGCATTAAGTCACCGCGAAAATTTCATTCTTAATTATTTAAATCCAGCTTTACAAAAAGGACCTATTGAGCAAACACATCCAAATAACCCAAGGCATCGCAATCAAAAATATAGGCTCACAAAATTGGGTGAGGAACTGAAGAAAAAATTATTAGCTAAAGACTAAGCATTAAACTATAAAAAATTATGGCAAGATTTTCAAGAATAGAAGTAGCACTGACCATGAAGGAAAGTGGGTTGGTACCGGTCTTTTTCAATAAAGATATTGAGATTTGTAAAAACATATTAAAAGCCTGTTATGAGGGAGGTACAAGGGTATTTGAGTTTACCAATCGTGGAGACAGGGCGCATCTTGTTTTTCAGGAATTGATCATTTGGGCAGAAAAGGAAGCCCCAGATATGATACTCGGCGTTGGCTCAATTGTTGAGGCAGGAACGACTTCTATCTACATTCAATTGGGCGCAAACTTTATTGTATCGCCAGTACTTAATCCTGATATGGCGAAAGTATGTAATCGCCGAAAAGTCTTCTGGTCGCCCGGATGTGGCTCACTGTCTGAAATATCCAAGGCAGAGGAACTGGGCGCAGAAGTAGTGAAAATATTCCCAGGCTCACAAGTTGGCGGACCAAGCTTCATAAAAGCGGTGTTGGGTCCATGTCCATGGACGAGCATTATGCCTACCGGCGGTGTATCTCCCGATGAGGAAAATCTTTCGGAATGGATAAAAGCAGGAGCACATTGCGTGGGCATAGGATCGCAATTGACGGTAAAAGACCATAATGGAAATTATGATATTGCTGCCATTACCCAAAAAACAAAAGATGCGATAAGGATAATATCTGAATTGAGAAAATAGTAGAAGTCAGAAGCCGGAAGACCGAAGAAGTCCAGGCATTGGATTAATCTCAATTTTCATAAAACCTGCCTGCGGAAGACAGGATAACAATAGAAGCAAAATAAATTATTCAACAATAGAATGATAAATCCTGAAAATTGTATTTTGCCCTGGAATTCAGAGGATAATTATTATCACTGGTAATGAGACAGAAATCTTATCTAAAAAATGGACTCATTATTGAATTTTTAAAGTTGGAATACATTCTAATTTATACCTAATCAATGCATAAACATCATAAAATTCGTAAACTACTTGTGCTAATAGTGCTCATGGGATTTTTTATTTCTTCCTGTGGTGAGCTGGTAAAACACAAAACACTGAAACTGGCTCATACTTTACCTACTGATCATCCGGTGCATGAAGCCATGGCTTTTCTGGCTGATAGATGTAGTGAACTTTCCGATGGGCAACTACAGATTAAAATTTATCCAGGAGGGCAGCTGGGTTCTGAGCAACAATGTGTGGAGTTGCTTCAAATCGGTAGTTTGGCTATTACAAAAGTTTCAGCAGCAGTAATGGAAAGTTTTACGGATGATTATAAAGTACTGGGACTGCCGTATATTTTTCGAAATAAGGAGCATGCTTTTAAAGTATTTGATGGAGAAATTGGCAATGAATTATTGCTCAGTACCAAGAATAAATGGATAAGGGGTCTTTGTTTTTATGATGCAGGAAGCAGAAGTTTCTATACTATTGATAAACCAATCATGACTCCCGACGATCTGAAAGGAATGAAAATCAGGGTGATGAAAAGCAAAACGGCTATGGATATGGTACAGACACTCGGAGGAAATCCAACACCTATTTCCTATGGAGAGCTTTATACTGCTTTGCAAAGTGGGGTGGTAGATGGAGCAGAAAACAATCCTCCCAGTTTTTATACTTCGCATCATTACGAAGTTTGCAAGCATTATTCAATAGATGAGCATTCTTCGGTCCCGGATGTCCTGATCATTGGCCAGCACATTTGGGATGATCTTTCTGAACCAGAAAGAGCGTGGTTACAGCAAGCTGCAGACGAATCTGTTTTGGTACAAAGAAAATTGTGGGCCGAATCGGTAAAAAAATCATTAGAGGAAGTTCAAAAGGCAGGAGTGAAAATATACTATCCTGAAAAGGGGCCGTTCATAGAAAAGGTAAAAGACGTGTATGATTCTTATAAGGATCAAGAAGTCATTTATTCATACATTCAAAGAATTCTTGCAGTAGAATAAAAAAGTTATGACACTAAGAAAAAGGATTGATAGTTTATTAGAAAAATTTCTCGTTGCCATTATGGCCATACTTGTTTTGGATGTGCTGTGGCAGGTAGCGAGCAGATATATTTTGAGCTCTCCAAGTTCATTTACCGACGAGCTCGCAGGTTTTTTACTAATTTGGGTAAGTATTTTTGGGGCCACTTACGTTGCTGGGAAAAATGAACATTTGGCTATTGATTTGTTGGTACAAAAATCAGGACCTGAAAGAAGGAGGTTTTTGGAAATATTCATTGGGCTGTGCATTATCATATTTTCACTTTTTGTTTTGGTGATTGGTGGATCTTGGTTGGTTTATACCAGATTTGCCTTGGATGTGAAATCGGCAGCATTGGAAATTCCACTTGGATATGTCTATATGGTATTACCGGTAAGTGGTCTCTTGATCATTTTTTTTACTGCTGATAATACCCGCAATTTTTTAAACGAGCATAAAATAGACTAACATGGATTACACTGGGATTATTATATTAGTTATCAGTTTTATTATCTTATTATCCATGGGCGTGCCTATCGCTTTCAGCATTGGGATTTCCGGGATACTGACCATGTTGGTGAGTATTGATTCCTTGCCGGCATTTACCACATTTGCCCAAAGAATGGCGACAGGGCTGGATAGTTTTGCGCTTTTGGCTATTCCATTTTTTATACTGGCAGGCAACATTATGAATAGCGGAGGCATTGCTTATCGGCTTATTAATTTTGCAAAGGTATTGGTAGGAAGCCTTACCGGAGGCCTGGCTTATGTAAATGTAATTGCCAATATGCTTTTTGGGGCAATATCCGGATCGGCAGCAGCAGCAGCTTCGGCCATAGGTAGCATCATGGGTCCGGAAATGAAAAAAGAAAACTATGATGATAACTTCAGCGCTGCAGTAAATATCAGTTCTGCAACCACCGGACTATCCATTCCACCCAGCAACGTACTGATCGTTTATTCCCTGGCCAGTGGAGGAGCATCCATTACCGCACTATTTCTTGCAGGTTATATCCCTGGATTATTAACAGGACTTGCCATCATGATCACGGCCATGTCCATTCTAATACTGAAAAAGGAAGGGGTATTTGGTCTTGTAAAAGCTTTAATGAAACTATCGGTAATCGGAGCAGCAATTTTTGCTTTTATCTATGGATTGATTTATGCACATGGCAACTTTTCTGCTGGTGTTTATACAACAATATGGATGGCTTCACTTGTGGTATTCATTGCTTATGCCATTTACAAAACAGTCACAAATAAAGAAAAAGCCAAAGCAGGTTTTAAGGTTTTCCTTGATGCCATACCAAGTCTTTTTTTATTGGTGATCGTAATTGGAGGGATAGTAGCAGGATTTTTTACGGCTACTGAAGCTTCGGCAATAGCAGTATTGTATGCTCTGGTTTTATCCATGATTTATAGGGAAGTGAAAGTAGCAGATTTACCAGATATAATATTAAGGTCCGTGAAAACTACAGGCATTGTCATGTTGCTGGTGGCTACGTGTATGGGACTTTCATGGATTATGGCCTATGAAAATATTCCTCAAAATGTGAGCGATGGCTTGCTAAATATAAGCGACAATCCTTATGTGATATTGTTGATTATAAACCTGATATTACTTTTTGTTGGGGTTTTTATGGATATGACCCCTGCAGTTTTGATATTCACGCCAATATTTCTACCAATTGTCCAGTCTCAGCTGGGCTTGTCTCCTGTTCATTTTGGGATTATAATGGTGCTTAATCTAAGTGTAGGGTTGTGTACACCACCTGTTGGCTCGGTACTGTTTATTGGATGCAGCGTTGCCAAAGTAAGAATTGAAACTGTAATCAAGCCTTTGTTACCTATGTTTTTGGCCATGATCGCCATATTGATGCTGGTTACTTATATTCCAAAAATATCACTTTGGCTGCCTGGGATATTTGGGTTTTAGCCATATGTCCATTCTTGAAAATGTTTGATGCGATCTTGAATTTTTTTTATGCTTTCTTGGAATATATTTTTACCTTAAAGGTGAAAGCTGGCTAAATATAAATCAACAAACCTCAATCAGGGCCTACTATTTAAATTAAAAAACAATGAAAAAGAAAAATTTAATTTTTTTAGCAATGATCTCTTTAACATTATATAGTTGTGAAATATTTGATAATGGTCCTAACGAAAAAGCCTATTATTGGTTTGGTGCTGAAAAGATTGCATTGAAAGTAAATTATAAAAAACAATTTATACTTGTCGAGAACGTAGAAAACGAAACGGAATTAAAACAGGTCCTTGGTGGTTTATGTGATATTTCCAGAATTGATGTATTCGGAGAAATAATCAGAGATTCGACTCTTGAATCAAGAAATATACATTTTGCAAAAATAAGATCAAATTGTTACAATCGTCTTTCAGCAATTGAAGAGGTCTATTATGTTGGCCCTTATTTTAAATTAAAAGATATGGATCTTGGTCTCGGTTATTCATTCAGCGTATATCTGAAGAGTGCCCAGGATTCAGTATTGCTGGACTCTATGGTAGCATTAACAAATGTTAGAATTAATAAAGAGGGGAAGCTTGAGTCTATGCCATTGTTATATACAATAGCATGTTCCAAGGAAAGTGATGGTAATGCCTTAGAAATGGCTAATTATTTCTACGAGACAGGATTTTTTGAATT
>CAZDRA010000134.1:0-11523 GCA_964507705.1 uncultured Roseivirgaceae bacterium
GCTTTTACCATACCTCCACCAGATTCTCCTTCGGCAGTTATTTTATCAAGATTGTCTTGTACTTCTTTTAATTTGGATTGCATTTCACGCATTTTCCCAAACATATTCGACATGTCCATAATTCAATATTTTTTATCTTATTAATATAATTTCACCTGATTTTACAAAATTTATCCCCATATCATCGGTTAATTCCGCATAGTAAATATAGGTACCTAAGGGTGCCGGCTTTCCATTAACTGTTCCATTCCATCCCTGATCCACATCACTAGTTTGATAAACGAGCTCTCCCCATCGATTATAAATTTTCATAGTCACACCCAGAATGTACTTGCTTTTAAAGTTAAATATATCATTAGTCCCATCACCATCAGGAGAAAAGGCATTTGGAAAGGCAACTTTCGACTTATAAATTACTTCCAATAAATTAGATTCTACAATTCCAATGGCTGCATCTACCGGAGATACAATTATTTTATAAATTATTTTTTGATAAGGATTTGAAATTAGATCTTCCTGATAACTTGTTGATAAGCCAAGCGGAATTGATTCAATCAACTGACCTGTTTCATCATATTTTTCCAAAACATACTCATTCACTCCATTTGACCAACCACCGTAATCTGACCATGTTAGGGTTTTATCAAATTCAATTACCAACAAAACAGGACTCGATACTATGCTTTCCGCAGACAAATTACCACATGCGTCAAAGTAGCTAATATCATAGAAATACTGAGTGCTTTGGGTAAATAAATCTAAATCCACATAATTTGTAGTAGAGATAGTATCCAATACTTCATACGTTACAGCATCGGTTGATCTGGATACAATATATCCGACAGCTAAAAAATTCTGTGGAGTCTCCCAAGTCAAATTCACATCTTGCCCAATTACTGTTGCAGAAATATCAATAATTGGATCAGGGATATCTGTGGATATGGCAGTAACGGAGCTGGTATCAGATATGCTCAAAAAACCATTATTTTCATTCATAATTACTTGGTATTGATAGGTTATACCACAATTTACCTGCGTATCGATAAGTTGATTTTGACCCTGGATATTTATATTGGCAACCGAAATTCCGTCTTTTAATACTGAATAGTTCAAAAAATCAGTGGAGCTCGTTTCCCAGTCAATAACATTTTGTTGGTTTCCGGCACTAATCTTCAAATTAACACTACAGCCAATATTCGATTGTTCGCTTTCCCCATCGCAAGGATCGAAAGATGTTATGCTTATGCAATAGTAATTGTCTCTTGTGTTCAGGTTTGATAGAACGTAATTATTTGGGTTTATAACTTGATTTATGGTGTCGATGATGGTAAACGTCACTTGATTCTGATCTCTTATTTCAATCAAATAATTATTATCGGCAACCAAGGTATAATCAATAGAAATACTTCCCGTGCCGGCATCTGTAGTTAATACCTGTATCTGATCTATGGTTGCCGGGAGAATCTCAGTGATCATATTCACCTGTTTTGTAGTTGAAGAACAATTCAAATTTGAAGAGTCCATTGGAGACTGTGCGCCATTAATCAAGCCTTTAACAGTAACATCAAATGCTCCCAATACTCCATAGTCATGTGAAATAAATGAATAAGGTCCCGCTATTTCTGAATTACCATCTCCCCAATCAATATAAAAAGCTTCGTACAAGGTATCTTGAACAATTACTGAACCCTTATTGCCCTTGCAACTAAACAGAAAAAACTCAGGTGGATAATGATCGATAACCTCAATAATAACTGTGTCTTGTCTTGGGTTGGCCCCGGCAACGGTCTGGATTATGGAGTAAATACCAGGCTGATTATAGGTATGGAATTCAGATGAATCCAATGGGCTTCCATCTCCCCAGTCATAGTTGATAGCTACTGTGTCGGCAGCACCCGAAAGATCGGTAACGGCAACAATAAATGGATCACATCCTATTTCAGAGTTCACTTCAAATTTGGCTTCCAACTGGGCATTAGCATACGTTGATCCAAGCAATTGAACTATGAGTGCAGCAAAAATATATTTGAACAATGGAGACAATCTATGAATCACTTGATTTTTTATAAACGCATTATGTCAAATATAATTATTAATCCTGTTAGTACGTCAGGATGTAACTAAATGGCACTTCTAACAAATTATTTTGACAAGTAACCAATAATTTCCTGAAGGCCAAGTTTTTGCTGTTCACCAGAATTCATATTTTTAAGCTGGTATTTTCCTGCTGCAATTTCATCCTCCCCGATCATTAAAACAAAAGGTACGCCTTTTTTATTGGCATAGTTCATTTGCTTTTTAATTTTGACAGCGTCTGGATAAACTTCACTTTTTATATTTGCGGCTCTCAGTTTTGCCAATACCTTGAGTGATTCTTTCAATGCAACTTCATCAAAATTTAGCAACAAGACTTTTGTGGATGATTCAAAATCTTTAGGGAAAAGATCGAGGTCATCCATCACATCAAAAATCCTATCCACACCAAAAGAAAAACCAACTCCCGACACACCATTCATCCCAAAAACTCCAGTAAGATTATCATATCTTCCTCCACCGGTAATGCTGCTTTTTATGGTAGAATTATTGACTTGCACTTCTACTATTATCCCTGTATAATAGCTTAGCCCTCGAGCCAAAGTCAAATCTAACTTCACATTGCTTTGACTAAGTCCAAAATTATTCAAGTATCCAAAAGTTTCTTTTATCTCACTGATTCCTTCTTTTCCCAAATCCGAATCAGAAAAGAGAGGTTCTAGTTTATTTACAATTTCATTGTTTGATCCATGCATTTCAAAAACCGGGGCCAGTCTTGAAATAGCTTTGGCAGAAAAGCCACTATTTGATAATTCTTCTTCAACTTTTTCTCTTCCTATTTTATCCAATTTGTCAATAGCGACACAAAAAGCGGCTTCTTTACCATCTTCACCAATCAGTTCCGTGATGGCGGTGAGTAATTTTCTGTTGTTTATTTTTATGGTAAAATCCGTTATACCGAGGTTTTGCAACACTTCATCGATCATCATAATAATCTCCGATTCGCATACTAAAGAGTTTGTTCCAACAACATCGGCATCGCATTGATAAAATTCACGATATCTCCCTTTCTGTGGCCTATCAGCTCTCCAAACAGGTTGTATCTGATACCTTCTGAATGGAAAGGTAATTTCGTGCTGATTCATAACAACATATCTGGCAAAAGGTACAGTAAGATCATACCTCAATCCTTTACCAGCTATTTTATGCGTCAGTTTTTTGATTTCTGATAGGTCATCATCCTGATTAACTTTAGATAAATAATTCCCTGAGTTTAATACTTTATATAAAAGTTGATCTCCTTCGGCACCATATTTTCCGGTAAGAACAGATAAATTCTCCATTGCTGGAGTTTCAAGGGGTTGATAGCCAAATTTCTCAAATACACTTTTTATTGTATTCAAGATGTACTGGCGTTTTAGCATCTTTTCAGGTCCAAAATCCCTCGTCCCTTTTGGGATAGATGGTTTATCTATTTTCATTTTTTATAAATTAAAATCTCCATAATCATTGGCACATCATTTTTTTCTAAAAGTACAATCTAAAAGAATGTAATAAATTGATTCAAGCCAATACTCCAGCATGATTGGTGTTCCTGCAAAACTACATGTCGAATAAGTATTATTAAATTTTTATCAATAAAAAGAACAGGGCAAAAAAAATTATCTCATCACATGTATGATGCAATATTGTGAACTATAAGAACTGAGGCACTTGATTTATTTTAAAAAGGAGACAGTTGAAACATTGATAGCATAGTTGATCCCGACAATTTAAAAATGATAATAATAAAAGTATTTTTTACCTTTATTATTTATCGTAATTTTATTTCCTGAAAACAAATACCTAATCAAGGCAATAAATTAAAAAGTTATAAATAACCCAGATCTTTAAAAACAAATAAATGCAAGTAGAAGACATTAAAAAAGAATTCAATTCTACTTTTGACACAACACCAATTATTGTTCGATCTCCTGGCAGAATCAATCTAATTGGCGAACATACCGACTACAACGAAGGGTATGTGATGCCTGCGGCAATTGACAAAGAAATCGTTTGTGCTATTGCTACAAATAACACCAATAATTGTCGGGTGGTAGCCTTAGATATGAAGGATTCATTTGAATTTGACATTAATAGTTTTAATAAATCTGATAAAGGATGGCCAAATTACATCCTTGGGGTAATAGAGCAATTTCAGAAAAAGGGCCTTGAGGTTAAGGGGTTTGATTGCGTTTTTGGTGGTGACATACCTCTTGGCGCAGGCCTTTCATCGTCAGCTGCTATGGAGTGTGCATTTGCTTTTGGATTCAACACATTACATAATCACAATCTTTCAAAGCTCGAAATTGTGAAAATGTCTCAGGCTGCCGAAAATGAATATGTGGATGTGCAGTGTGGCATCATGGATCAGTTTGCCAGCGTTCATGGTATGGCAGATCAAATATTCAGATTGGATTGTAAGACACTTGATTTTGAATATTTCAATTTCATTTTGGATGATTACCATCTGGTACTTTGCGATACGCAGATAAAACATTCTCTGGCATCTTCAGAATACAACACAAGAAGAAAAGAATGCGAGCAGGGAATCTCAGTTCTTCAGAAACATTATAATAATATAAATTCGCTAAGAGATATTTCGATTTCGCAATTAAAAAAGCATGAGAAAGAATTTGATCCTATTGTTTACAAAAGGTGCAAATATGTAATTGAAGAAATTAAAAGGGTAATTGATTGCTGCGAACTTTTGATAAAAGGTGATTTGATTGGGTTCGGTAAAAATATGTATAAAACCCATGAGGGATTAAGCAAAGAATATGAAGTCAGCTGTACTGAATTGGATTTTCTGGCTTCAAAAGCCAAAGAATCCAACATGGTAATTGGCACCAGGATGATGGGAGGAGGCTTTGGTGGTTGTACAATAAATATTGTAAAAAATGAGTTTTTGGATCAGTTTAAGGAATACATGACCGAAGTGTATAAAAATGAATTAAATCTGGAATTGAAAACCTATATGGTGAAAATAAAAAACGGCACGAGCTTATTATAAATAAAATTGGAATGAATAGGTTTGATTTAGAAGAACATCCACATCGCAGATATAATCCACTTAACGATTCCTGGGTTTTGGTATCGCCACATCGGTCGAAGCGACCCTGGCAAGGACAGATTGAAAAGCATATTTCGGAAGAAAGACCAAAGCATGATCCCAATTGCTATTTATGCCCTGGAAATGAGAGAGCAAGTGGTGACGTGAATCCCCAATACAAAGGCACTTACGCTTTTACAAATGATTATTCGGCTGTGCTCGAAAATATTCCTGATGGACGTTTTAAAAAAGGAGATATATTCAAAGCAGAAGTACAAAAGGGCATTTGCAAAGTAATTTGTTTTTCTCCTAGACATGATCTTACCATTCCGGAAATGACAACTGCAGAAATAAGAAAAGTTGTTGATCTTTGGGTAGATGAATATCAAACATTGGGCACTAAAGAATTAATCAATTACGTGCAGATATTTGAAAACAAAGGAGCTACTATGGGATGCAGTAACCCACATCCTCATGGTCAAATCTGGTCGACAAGTATTGTGCCCAATGAACCAGCCTGTAAAACAGAAAATCAATTTAAATATTTTAGAAAACATAAGAAAAGCCTGCTTGCTGATTATTTAGAAATAGAGATGGAAGAGGAAGATCGTATTGTTGTTGAACATGACCATTTTGTAGCGCTGGTTCCTTTCTGGGCAGTTTGGCCTTATGAAACAATGATTATCAGCAAAAGACATGTGCAGCATATTGGGCAGTTTACTGAATCAGAAAAAGATAGTTTAGCTGAAATTTACAAAAAACTAACTGTAAGATATGACAATCTTTTTGAGACTTCATTTCCATATTCAGCAGGAATTCACCAATGCCCAACCGATGGGTTTGCTCATGAATCATGGCACTTTCATATGTCGTTTTACCCTCCTTTGCTGAGGTCGGCAACAGTAAAGAAATTTATGGTTGGCTATGAACTATTAGCAGATCCTCAAAGAGATATCACACCGGAGTTTAGTGCGCAAAAACTAAGAGAGGTATCTGATGTGCACTATAAAAAAGGTAGCTTTCATAGATAAAGAAACTATTTAGAGTCTGCCCATAAAGCACTTGATTTTTTAGAGATTTAAATTTTTGATGAATTTAGTTTTCGCAATGCAGCAAATGCCTGGACGTTAGGCAAGTTGCGCTTAGTAAAAAGATGAATATTTCAATTCGATGACTTTACGAACAAGCGCTATTTGATAAGATTTCCAAATCGTTTATTAAACCCTCTAATCCCTTGAATTCCACCAGTATGTATGGCCAGTATTTTTTCACCTGGTTTAAAAAATCCGTTTTTTATCATGTCGTAAATTCCATAAAAGAGCTTTCCAGTGTAGATTGGGTCAAGTTGTATATCATGCTTAATTTTAAACCTATTGATGAATTGGATTAAATCATAATCATATTTGGCATACCCCCCAAAATGATAAGCGGTAATTAATTCCCAATTATTGAATGCGCCATTGCAATAATCGAATATCAATCTTTTTATGTCTTTCATTAAAAACTCGCCATTTTTCAAAGCAGGGAAGCCCCAAATTTTATGCTTACCATCCAGATCAGAAATAATCCCGGCAATAGTCCCTCCCGTTCCACAAGCGCAGCAAACATGGTCAAATGAAACCGAAACATCCTTAATTATTTCTGTACACCCCTTTACAGCCAGTGAGTTAGAGCCTCCCTCAGGAATCAAATAGAATTTTCCGAATTCAGTCTCTAATTTCTCAATAAAACTTTCTTCGTATTTTTCCCGATATTTAACCCTGGATATATAATGCAATTTCATGCCATACGAATTAGCATCAGACAGTGTAGGATTTAATGGCAATGATTCTTCTCCTCGAATTATACCAATCGTTTTAAAATCAAATTTTGAACCAGCATAAGCCACCGCATGAATATGATTTGAAAAGGCTCCGCCAAATGTGAGCAAGGTTTTACAACTTCTATTCCTGGCTTCAATGAAGTTATATTTTAATTTTCTGTATTTATTCCCTGATATAAAACGGTTGGTGAGATCTTCTCTTTTGATAAACAGTTGTACCTGATTATTCCGTAGAATGCTATCATTCAGTTGTACGATAGGTGTAGAAATATCTTCATCAAACATATTAGCAATATAATATATTGATTTATACAAATGCGAATAATATCAAATTGTGATAATGAAAATAATGGATTTTTGATAACTTCCACTATCTTCGGGGCTTGACAATTAACTTTCAATTCTATGGGTAAAATAATTATTGGCAGTCATGCTGAGTTTGAAAAATATATAGGCAAAGAAATTGGTGTTTCTGAGTATTTAAAAATTGATCAGGAGAGAATTGATAAATTTGCTGAAGCAACGCTTGATCACCAATGGATTCATACAGACCCTGAAAGAGCGAAAAAAGAAGGAAACTTTGGCTGTACGATTGCTCATGGATATTTGAACATCTCAATATCTCCTTACCTATGGAAACAAATTGCCGAGATACAAAATCTTGATATGATGATTAACTATGGAATGGAAGATTTGAAGTTTAATCAACCTGTATTGGTAAATAGCGAAGTTCGATTGAGAGCAAAACTTCATTCGTTAGTAAACCTAAGGGGAATCTCAAAATGTCAACTGAAAGTTGATCTGGAAATAAAAGGTAACAAAAAACCGGCATTTACAGGAATCCTTGTATTTCTATACTATTTCAACAACAATTAATTATCCTTTTGATGCATTGATTTCATTTCCTCAGTAAACCGCAAGAGTATGAATATTATTTCTACAAACATTGGCTCTAAAAAAACAATAAGTTGGAGAGGAAATACGATGACCACAGGAATTTTTAAACTTCCCGTAAAGAGGCCAGTTTTTCTTGGCAGCAGAGGTGTCAAAGGCGATCACATCAACAACCTAAAGGTGCATGGCGGTTTGGACAAAGCATGCTATGGATATGGCGAAAATCACTACAATTATTGGAAATCGCTTTACCCCGATTTAGAATGGACCTATGGAATGTTTGGCGAAAACCTAAGCATATCAGATGTTGATGAAGCCAAAATAAGAATCGGAGATATTTACAAAGTTGGTGAGGCGACTCTGCAAGTTTCTCAACCACGACAGCCTTGTAATAAATTTGCAGCAAAATTCAGATCAACCGAGTTGATTAAGCAATTTATAGATTATGAACATTTAGGCATTTATTTTCGTGTTATTAAAGAAGGATTTGTGAAGACCGGAGATGAGTTTCATCTTGAATTAAGAAATAAAAAAGCACTATCAGTTCAGGAAATTGGACAACTCATATCCAGAAAAAAAGATAAAGTAAATATAAATATGGCCAGTGAAGCCTTATTTGATTCCAATTTATCTGAAAGCACTAAAAGAGAAATTCAACGGCATTGGAAGATATAAGGTATTTGCGAATTCAATTTGGGTAAAAACAAATTATCTTACCTTATTAATCTAGCATCAAAAGGCTCTTCAAAAACATCTAATTTCCTAACCTTAGCATGAAACTCAGGATGCCTTATATCTATTAAATAATTGTGCTCACGAAAACTTTGGGCTGAAGGAACTCGCATCAGTAATTTGTCCGACGCTAAAAATTGAGATGTATAATTAATAAGTTGGGAAGGGTAAGGTTTTGCCATCCAATTTTTCGGCAGAGTGGCAACATCAATTTCAAATATCTCAGCATCATCAGGAACCTCAATTATCATACATACCCTTTTTATAGGTAAATTATTTTCATTGGCCAGTATTTCCAATTTAGTCAGTGAAATGGTCGGAGATGTATAAATAATCCATTGTCCAGGTTTGTTCCATCTGCCATCTGCATGCAAAGTTCCTTCTGGGGGCCATATATTTCTATACTTCCATTTATCTAGATGATAGAGTATCATCCGTATGTGCTGTATTCTATGCGATAGAATGCTTTTTCCAACTCTCTGCGCCCTATTCTGGACGAAAGTAATTCTGTCGGTTTTATATTGCCCAGGTTTTGATTACGTGTTTCCAGCCATTCATTAAGCAGTGAGTCATCTTCATCAAATGCATCTAATCCTTTTTGCCAAAGTGTAGCAAAATCGGCCAGGGCATCTATATTTTTACTGCCCAAATCTTCCATTTGAACCAATTCGTAATACTTACTTTTACTCACGCCTACAATACCGGCAATATCTTGAGCACTCAATAATGTCTGTTGCTGAATTTCAATTAAGGATTGACCAGGAAGGCGCATTTCTTGAATATCGCCATAAGACATACTGATCAGTGCACTTAAAAGCGGCAGTTGATAGGCAACCATTGGTTCTTTTGCTTCATTTATACTGGACTTTGGTGGAGTGTACTTTTTCCTTTTTTTCATTGCATTAATATTAAAATCCATAACTGGAATTATTAAATCCAAATATACTATTTATTATGGATATTTTCAATCCATTACTGGAGTATATTCATTACTTTCTCATTATAATTTTTTTTCATTTCCATTTACTTCTGCCACACCTCCTGAAACTAAAAATTTCATCACTTCTGATGCTGGCGCATTGATGGGACGGATGGCATCTTTTGAAACAAGGTAGGTTTCACCTGTGAAGGTATAGCTGAACGGTACATAAACGGCCACCATATCCATAGTACCAAAAGCATCAAGACTTTGGTTGGTGATAAAACCAATCCGACTTGCACTATCTTTAGGATTTACCTTAAACATCACAGGTTTATTGAATTTTTTATCCTTGCCCACAAATGCTGAAAAAAAATCTTTAATAGCAGAATAAATCAACTCAAGTAATGGGACGGTATGAATTATTTTATGAAAAAAAACTTTGAAGGGCCGTGCAATAATCGTTTGACCAACATAACCCAAAACGGTTAAGAATACCATCATGATAAGAATTCCCAACCCGGGAATTTCCCTGCCAAGCAATTTAGAAAGTGATTGCTGAAGAAGGTTATCAGAAAAATCAAATACGAGGTAAATCATGTAAATAGTAATGCTAATAGGGGCAAGGAATAAAAGCCCTTGAAGAAAGTAGCTGGTTAATTTTTTCATTTTGGGATAAGGTAATTGTTTAGAAATACATCAATCTAAAATCTATTGAGACCAAAAATAATTGCTTAGGTTGTATATGACGATATTTTCTCCAAATTTTTATTTTAGAGAAATTCTAAATAAATTTTCAATCCATTCTATTCCTAAATATCTGAATTATGCAATGTCCTTTTTGGCTTGCGAAAAATAGACTGTTTTATGTTTTCATACCAAAATATAATTGAAAATTAAAATACCCCTATCTTTCTTTATTCACTTAGGACGTTATTTATTTAAAGCATATTTTTGTTAAATAATTAAAGTAAATACTTCAAAATAATGAACGAACAATCTGGCAAAACAAATTCCCCAGAACCTAAAAAGTCAAATAAGCTACTCATATTTCTTGTTGCTGCATTGACCATATTATTGGCGGGCTCAATTGTGATGTACTTTATTCAAAAGGAAAATCTCAATGAAAAATATGGAGAATTAATGGTCGTCTCTTCTAAACTCGATTCCATAGGGAGCGAAATGCAACAAAAAATTAATGAAATTGAATTATTGGGAGGAAATGTTGATACACTCACCATGGTATTGGATTCTCTGAAAAGAGAAAAAGAAAGTTTGAAAAAAGACAGAAACAGAACGAGCAAACAAATAAGAAGACTAAAATCAAGAGTAGAAGGGTATAGAGAATTATTGGTACTAAAGGATACCGAGATAGCCCAGCTCAAAAAAGTGAACGAAGAGCTGGTAGTAGAAAACAAAGATTTAAAAGTTGAGCGGAATGAGTTGAATCAAACCATCAGAGCGGCTAAAAAAACCGAAGAAAAGCTAAGCAAAAAGGTAAAAGTTGCTTCACGATTAGAAGCGGAAAATATTGTCGTAGAAGCCTTGAGCAAAAAGGGAAAAGCACGAGCTGATGAATTCAGGGCTAGACAAATCGAAAAACTCAAAATTGAATTTATCATTGCAAAAAATGATGTCGCACCAATTTCGGGCAAGGAGATTCTAATGCGAATTATTGATGGAAATGATAATGTACTTTTTGATGTAGCAAGAGGGTCCGGCACATTTGTACTGGAGGGTAAGGAAACTTTCTATACCGCTAAACAAGAAATACTTTTTGATAATTCTCAGCAGGCCATAAACTTCCTTTATGACAAAGGGAGTGAGTATTTACCGGGACGATATGTAATGGAAATTTATACAGATGGCTATCTCATGGGTAGTAAATCTTTTAGGGTTAAGTAGCTTTACTTTGTATTTTTTATACACAAATAGTTGATCATCCAAGGCTTGGTGTTAATAGATTAAAATCTTACCTTTGCAGGCCAAAATTAATTTAATATTAAAAAGAACAATGGATTTAAAAAATTA
>CAZDRA010000135.1:0-11496 GCA_964507705.1 uncultured Roseivirgaceae bacterium
TATAATTCCAATTTTCATATTTCTTCTTTTCTCATTTATTGTTTTATAATACTGAATTTTCAACTTAGCTTTTACATATTTTTACTGTTGACATTTAGTTAGCTTTTACTAATTATCAAAGCCCATTTCATTTTCTGATTGCTCTGAAAGCTGCCATTGCGGATTTGATGATTTTATAATCTTTAGTTTTTCTGAATAATGAAATTTTTCTTCTGCTGTAGGATAAAATGGCTCCCGTATGGGGATATTAATATGAATTGGCCCTTTTGAAAAACCGGTTGCTTTTATGATGGCTTCAGAAACCATTTTTTCAGCATGCCAAACAGCATCTTCATGATCAAAAGAAACTGGAAATTGATAAGACCCCAACACTTGATTTTGATATATATTTTGTTGCCTGATTGTTTGTCCATCTTGCTGGTCTATCCATTCGGGAGGACGATCTGCTGTTAGTATCAACAAGGATACTTGCTGATAAAACGCCTCCATAATTGCCGGATACAAATTGGCAGAAGCCGTTCCAGAGGTACAAACTATTACTACTAGATTATCGCTCGATTGTGCCATGCCAAGAGCAATAAACCCTGCACTACGCTCATCAGGTATTACAAAAGTTTTTATTTTAGGATGTCTGGCAAAAGCAAGTATAATGGGTGCGTTCCTTGATCCGGGACAAATGACAGCCTGTTTCACTCCATGTCTTGCACAAATCTCAGCAATGTTTATTATAGCTTGTATACTCATTCTGATCAGGGAAATGAAATAAGGAAAAATTGAAATTCTATTCTAACCAAATATAAATTATGGCAATAAAATTACGCCAATTTTTAATTTTATAAAATGTCGACCGATAGAAAATAATAAAAGTGTGTAGGATATTTCACAATAAAAAAGACGGGTAGTTGGCCCGTCTTTTTTATAATTTTATGAAAGATGCTATTTACTCCAAGGAGGTGCAAGACCATTTACCCTACTGTAGGCAATGAGCTGACCAAGATGCTCGTTGCCGTGAGATAAGGCAATCAATATCGCACTCATTTTTGTGTATTCTCCAGGGAAAGGAAACTCAAGCTTATCTCCCAAGGCGTCATCATCAACACTTTTTATGGCAGATGAAATAGTTTCAAGAGATTCTTTGACAGCAGGAATGAGCTGCTCCTTAGTTTTATAGTCTTCCTCGATGGTTTCCATATTCACTCCATCGGGAAGTGAAGCACCAAGCTTCATGGCAAAAAAGTAATTTGCAGAAATCACATGTTGAAGTACTCCTGCAAATGATTTTACACCTTCTTCAGGACTGTAGCTGTAAAGATCTGTAGAGGCAGCCTCGGCAAGTTGCACAATCTTGTCAGAAGCTTGCGAAAGCATGTTGGCACTTTCGTTTTGCACTTGCTGCTGAGCCATGGCAGAAAGGCCAGTAAATAATGTGATAATTAATAATCCTTTTTTCATATATTTTTGAATTTGTAAAACCTACAAAATTGACTATAACTTCAGATCATCAGATGAGTAACTTCAATTTGATCAAATCATGCAAGTTTAATGTGGTTAATAATTAAATATTTATTGTTTAAAGTACGACATATTTATCTGATATATCACAGTTAGTTAAAACAAAATTTCCATGTAACTTGTTTTCAATTATCTAATTATTTGTAACGTAATTTTTACGTTTACCTCACAGTGCTTAATTAATTATTGTTTTCTTGTGAAAAAATGGATTTTAATCTGCATCAGGTATTAATTTTTAGAATAGCACCTTTTGCAAAATTTGGAAAACGAATTTCAAACTTATCATAAACTGTCTTCGGAATTCCTATATCTGCAATATAAACTGATGTGAAGCCAGGCAAATTATGCAATATTCTTTTAGCTGCTGCCAAACTCAGTACATGGTCGGCGTGAAAATATGGATAGTCAGTACTGCCTAAAAATCCGGTGGGAATATCAAGAGAGACTTTAATACAAGGTATCCGGTTGGCATAATCTACTCTTTCTTGAATAAGCGAAGGTAAAGGTAAACGTTGAGAAAAACCCAGATAGGCGTCTACCCAGATTGTCGGCTCATTAACAGTGTTGCATGTTACACCAAATTTAAGTGCCCGCTTTAACTGAAGTTTGGGTATTTCTTTTGTGATATTTACCGGCAAGTCTAAAACAATATTATAGCCCCAGGCTGCAAGTCTACGCGCTGCCACAAGGCCTCCTCCCCCATTATTTCCATTACCAATTCCAATCTGAATCGTATCTGATATTTTAGCGAATTGAGCTATAAGCGTTGCGAGATGAAAGCCTGCATTCTCCATCATAAGCTCAATTGGGAGTTGGAAATTTTCGACAGCAAAGTAGTCCATTTCTCGAAAATGATCCAATTCAAGCTCGTCCGCTTCTGATATGGAATACTTATGAAAAGGTATTAAACTCATTAATCAGAAAGTTGGAAATAATTATTTTGGGATTTAAAGCAATAGCCTGGATAATCCAGTTAATTGTTGAAACTTATGAAGAGCCTGCCCCTATGGAAAATATTCATGAATAATTTAGGATAGATTCCCTTTGGATAAAAGTCCGTCCTTTTCATTTTTTTTGAACATCAATTTTCTAAGGTTTCAATTTTTCTTCAATTGCCAATAAGCTCCCTTTTTCAATATATGGAAATACTTCGTCATATCTCATTACAGAATTCATGTTCACCCTCCTATTTATGTGGCTGCGTCTCAAATCATTAGGATTTGCTACGCCCGCAGCTGCAATTAATTCGCTAAAACTATGCAGAGTAGTGTGATGAAAATTTGCAACCCGTTCTGCTTTATCATCAACATTTAAGCCTTTCGTTAACGATTTATCTTGAGTTGCAACACCAACCGGACAAGTATTTTGATTGCACTGTAGAGCCTGAATGCATCCGGCAGCCATCATCATTGCACGGGCACTATTTACCATATCAGCACCTAACGAAATCGTTCTAGCAATATGAAATCCCGTAATTACCATTCCTGAAGCAATGATTTTTATATCCTTTTTTAGATCAAAACCTATCAATGTGTCATAAACAAAAGCCAAGGCATCCCTAAGCGGCATTCCCAACGAATTGGAAAACTCTACAGGGGCGGCACCTGTTCCTCCTTCTCCTCCATCAACAGTGATAAAATCGGGTTTAATCCCTGTAGATACCATGGCCTTGCACAAATTTATAAATTCTTGTTTTTTACCAACACACAGTTTAAATCCAATAGGTTTTCCTCCCGATTTTACTCGAAGTTCATGTATAAATTCCATCAACTCATCAGGTGAATGAAAGGTTGAATGCGTTGGTGGTGAAATTACATCTGTGTGTACCGGCACATCTCTTATTTTTGATATTTCTGGAGTATTTTTACTTGCAGGCAATATGCCGCCATGTCCTGGTTTTGCACCTTGTGATAATTTTATTTCTATCATTTTGACATTATCCAGTGCGGCCTTTTTAGCAAAGGTGTCTGGGCAAAACTTCCCTTCCTTTGTCCTGCATCCGAAATATCCAGTTCCGATCTGCCATATTAAATCTCCTCCATGTTTTAAATGATATGGGCTGATTCCGCCTTCGCCAGTATTGTGAGCGAAGCCTCTTTTCTTAGCTCCTTTATTGAAAGCAAGAATTGCATTTTTACTCAGCGAACCAAAACTCATGGCAGAAATATTCAATAGACTTGCCGAGTATTTTTTTTTACAATCCGGCCCCCCAACAGTAACCCTGGGGTGAGGATTAACATCAACATAATTGAATGCATACATCGAATGATCGAGCCATTCATAACCAACTCTGTACACATCCATTTGGGTTCCAAATGGAACAGTGTCATTAGTTTTTTTTGCACGCCGATATACCAGGGACCTATACATTCTGTTAATTGGCCTTCCTTCAGTATCAGTCTCAACAAAATATTGCATGATTTCAGGACGTATTTTTTCCAGCATATACCTTCCGTGTCCCAGTAATGGAAAATTCTTTTTAATGGCTTGCTTCTTCTGCAAAATATCTACATATCCTAACAGGATTATAGGCCCGATGACTAATAAACTCCAAACTGCCGAACTCCAATATATTGTGGAAAATCCTATTGCAATTAGTGTTAGTATTGATATGATAATAAATTTTTCTCTTACTCCCATTGCATATTATTTTTATCTTCCTCAATTCAAGACCCAAAATGGGAATCTGGAAGAAGGTAGATTATTGCTGAAATTTATTTTTTTTACAATTGCATTTGATAGAATTTTATGTCTTCGATAGTTATTGATTTATCAAGGCACCGGAGAATAATATGATGAAAATTTAATCTCCAATATATATAGATCCTCAATCTCCAATCCTTTCATATTTTCTGATAATTAACTGGTTAGATTTTTCATATGAAAAATATTTCATCATCCAATTAAAAGCAACCTTCATCCTGTTTTTAAATCCTGTGATAGAAATCAAATGAATAAACGACCATAAAAGCCAGCCAATTTTACCATTTAAATAGGCTACTTTCAAATCAGCAACGGCACTCTTTTTCCCAATTGTTGCCATTGAGCCTTTATCCGAATAAGTAAATACACCTTGAAATTTTCCTGATTTTGCCATTGAAAGAATATTATTGGCTAATGTTTGACCTTGTTGAATTGCTACTTGGGCAGCCATTGGATGGCCTTTGGGGTTTTCATCACTTATCATTGCTGCGACATCTCCAATGGCAAAAACATTTTTCAAACCTTCTACCTGATTGTACGCATTTACCTTTAGCCTGTTTTCTGCCACAATAACAGATTTGCTTATACCCGTTATGGTATTTCCTTTAACTCCTGCAGTCCAAATCAACGTTTGCGAATTAATTATTTTTTCACCGTTTTCTGTTTGAACAGATATCCTTTTCCCATCATAATCTTTCACCAGGCTGTTGAGTAGCACTTCAACGCCAAGGGTATTCAATGTCTTGAAGGCATGACTGGAGGCCCTTTCAGACATAGTAGGCAATATCCTGTCAGCCGCTTGAATTAAGTATATTTTCATGGTACTGATCTCAATTTCCGGATAATCATTCCGAAGCAAGTATTTTTTGAATTCGGCTATCGCACCTGCCATTTCTACTCCGGCAGGTCCACCACCAACAATAACAAACCTTGTTAATGCCTCCTTCTCCTGAATATTGCAACCTTCAACTGCTTTCTCTAAATTCTGAAGCATCCAACTCCTAAGATTAATAGCATCATTTATGCTTTTTAATCCAATGCTATATTTTTCAATATTTTTTGATCCGTAAAAATTGGTAGAACTTCCTGTGGCAATCACTAAATAATCGTAATTTATAAATCCAATATTTGTGTGTACACTACGTTTTTCAGTATC
Organism: uncultured Roseivirgaceae bacterium; assembly: GCA_964507705.1. GTDB lineage: Bacteria > Bacteroidota > Bacteroidia > Cytophagales > Cyclobacteriaceae > JAAUQL01. Next base: position 5,372 of record CAZDRA010000135.1, read on the forward strand.
AATAAGCTCCACTTCTGCCATTCTATAAATCATATTTGCACATGACTTAAATATTTTGCGCACTGGTGACACAATGGCGTCAGGTTCTAATCCACTTATTGCAACTTGATATAATAGAGGTTGGAATTGGTGGTAGTTGTTTTGATCAATTAATATTATTTGAACTGGTTTATCTTCTAGTTTCTTAATTATATTCAATCCTGCAAATCCTGCACCTATTATCACAACTCTTGGAAGCTCATTTTTTGGTACGCAAAAATGCTTTTTTCGTTGATTGTTGTCAGACATACTTTATTTGGATTATTATTCTTCGTAGATCCTCCGGAAATGTACATCTCATTATTAATATCAATAAATCATTATTTACAATACCTTACTTTTTATCACCATCAATTTTTCTCTGGTCATTTCGTGCATGGAGTATTGAATTCCTCCCATTCCAATTCCTGAAGAATCCCTGCCTCCAAATGGCATCCAATCGACTCGAAAGGCTGTATGGTCATTTACCATTACAGCTGTCGCATTTAGTTTTTTCACACAATCCAGTGCAACATCCAAATCTTTGGTAAAAACAGCAGCTTGAAAATGAACATCCAGACTATTGGCAATTTCAATGGCTTTTTCTCGATCTGAAAAAGCATAAACACAAACCACCGGACCGAATATTTCTTGCGTTGAAACACGCACGTGTGCAGGAGGATTTAACAAAACTGTCGGCGCATAGCAAGAATCTGAAATTCGCTTTCCACCACATAACAGGCTTGCACCAGCATCAATCGCTTCATTTACCCATTCTTCCACGCGATCTACTTCTCTTGATAAGATCAACGGCCCCACCTCAGTTTTTTCATCCATCTGGTCACCAACAATTAATTTATTCGCCATACTTGCTAATTTCCCAGCTACTTCTTCACATATACTTTCATGGACAAAAATGCGCTGAACAGCAACACAAACCTGACCTGCATGATAAAATCCACCCTTCAAAAGAGCCGGTAACATCTCAAGGAAATCAGCATCTTTTTCTACAATCACCGGAGCGGCACCTCCATGCTCCAATGCACATCTGGTCCCCGGAGATAGTTTAGATCTCAAATACCATCCAACTTTAGCAGAGCCTATAAAAGAGAAATAGTTTATCCGCTCATCGGTCACCAATTGCTCTGCAGCTTCGTTATCGCAAATAATTGCCTGACACCAACCTTGGGGCAATCCTGCTTCTACCAATATATCTACAAAACCCAGGCATGATAATGGTGTTGTCAATGCTGGTTTTATAATTACTGGACATCCCGCAGCAATTGCAGTTACTGTCTGATGGATTATTAAATTTAACGGATGGTTGAAAGCACTGATGGATGACACAACTCCAATTGGTTCTCTGGTAGTAAATGCAATTCTGCCTTCAGAAGCCTTTGTTAATCCCATGGGAATTTGCTCACCTTTTAGATGTGCGATATGCTCAGCGGCTATTTTTACACCATTAATTGCGCGAAGGACTTCTACTTTAGAATCTGCATAAGGCTTGCCTCCTTCTTGTGCAGCTAATTTTGTAAGCTCGTCAATCCTGCCTTTCATGATATCTGCGATTCGTTCCAGAATGGCGATTCGCTCATGGGCCGGAATCCACTTTGACTGATCCTGAAATAAAGCATAGGCAGTAGCAAGGGCTTCTTCAACTTTTTCTTTTCCGACCAATGGAATTTCCTTTATCAAACTCTGATCAAATGGCGATAGTACTTTTAACATTTTATTATAAATTAAGATGTGCTTGTTTGATTTTTAAAGATATGATTGAGAAATGGCGTTATCAGTAATTATATTATAAATGTACAACCCCACTATAAAATACAGGTTTTCTCTTTCAGCAATACATTTAATATAACGTGATTCAATGAATAATCTACTTCCAAATCAATCACATGAACCCCATCAGAATTGAGGCAATTTGCAAATATCTCCCTGAAGTTTTCATCACTCGTTGGTCGGTGTCCGATAGCACCATAACTTTCGGCATATTTTACGAAATCAGGATTCTTATAATCCAAACCAAAATTCTCGAATCCCATTCCCTCTTGTTTCCATTTTATCATTCCATACGAACTGTCGTTGAGAATGACAACAACTACATTCAACCCCAGCCTCACCGCTGTTTCTAATTCTTGTGAATTCATCATAAACCCACCATCACCGCAAACTGAGATTACTTTTTTATCAGGATTTATCAGTTTTGCACACAAAGCAGAAGGCAAGCCTGCCCCCATTGTGGCCAGGGCATTGTCCAGCAACAAAGTATTGGATTGATAACATTTATAATTTCGCGCAAACCAGATTTTATACACGCCATTGTCTAAAGTCACAATTCCGTCATCTGGTAATTCTTCTCTGATTATTTGTACCAATCGCTGGGGTAAAACAGGGAATCGGCTATCAGCCGAATACTTTGCCAAATGCGTATCGACTTCTTTTTTGATTCTTTCAAAATACGATAGATCCCAATTGCTTTTATCCTGAACGAGCGAGGTGATGTTATTTACGGAAATAGCAATATCTCCAATAACATTTAGTTGAGGGGAATAAACCTCATCGACCTGAGCCGGAAAGAAATTTACATGAATTACTTTAGTACCACCTTCTTCCATAAAAAATGGCGGTTTTTCTATTACATCATGTCCGACATTCAAAATTAGATCGGCTCTATTGATGGCGCAATGCAAAAAATCGTCGGCAGACAGTGCGGCTGTTCCAATAAATTTGGTGTGCCGCTCATCCACAACGCCTTTTCCCATTTGTGTATTAAAAAACGGAATGCCGGTTTGTTCAATAAAATTAGTCAGGGCCTTGCTTGTTCTTTTTCTGTTTGCTCCAGCGCCAATTAGCAACAATGGCATTTTTGCGGCTTCGATCATTTTAGCTGCCTCCCGAATCGATAGTTCATCAGCATCGGGTCTTTTAAAACCTACAACATCAAAAATTCTATCATCACAATCTTCCGCTGCAATATCTTCTGGTAATTCCAAATGAACCGCTCCAGGTCGTTCTTCCATGGCAAGACGAAATGACTCTCTCACCAAAGCAGAAATATTGTTGCCATTTACGATTTGTTTGGAGTACTTGGTAATCGGTCGCATCAATTCTACAATATCTACAATTTGAAAGCGACCCTGTTTGGACTTTTTAATAGGTTTTTGGCCAGTTATCATCATCATAGGCATAGCACCCAATTGTGCGTAGGCTGCAGGAGTAGTGAAGTTTGTTGCCCCCGGACCCAATGTAGCCAGACAAACGCCGGGCTTGCCAGTTAATCGGCCATAAGTAGCAGCCATAAATCCTGCCCCCTGTTCATGTCGGGTAAGTATCAATTTTATTTTAGAATCCTTCATAGAATCCAAGAAATCAAGGTTTTCTTCTCCTGGGATTCCAAAGATGTATTCAACCCCTTCGTTTTCTAATGCCCGAATAAATAGATCTGATGCCTTCATAGTTTTAATACCTCCATAGAATTTCTAAATATGGTTCTACTGTTATCCCGCCAACGGCAGGAGGTTACTTCTATTATTATTTATGATTTCATTTCAACGCTTTCTCTCCCAATTTTAGCAATTGGCTAATATTGTGATAGCCCAATGCAGACATTTTAAGCGTTTCTTGGCTATCGATAAAAAATAAAGTGGGGTAGGCTCGGACATTGTATTTCTTGGCCAAAGCAATTCCTTCTCCTTTTTCCATGTTAATCTTCACGTTGATAAATTTTTCATTAAAAAATTCACCAACCTTTACATCGGGAAAAATATTTTTTTGCATTGCTTTGCATGGCCCACACCAGCTCGTATAAGCATCCAAAAAAATGAGTTTATTTTCTTTCCCGGCCAGCGAAACAGCCTCATCCCAAGTGCCTTCAAAAAATACTATTCCTGGGTTTTCTAAGGTAGAATCACTTTTTTCCTCAACCGATTGTACAAATAGATAGGCCGTGAAGATGGCAGAGAGTATTACAATTTTTCGCATGATTACAATTTAACTTTTTTATTATAACAATATTCTTTTCAAGGTAACAATCAATTCATCTTGAAGTAAAGTTACCATTGCGCAATGAGATGGATATGAAATTTTAAAATCTTTTATTAAATCTAAATTTCCCTTTACCAAACAGAATAATCCTTCACACTCTATCTTTCCTTCAGGTGAATATCTGGTAACTGTATAATTTTTATCTTTTCGGGTTTCAATTAAAAACCAAGACCCTGCTCCTTCACCGGCAAGCCATATTACTTTCGTTGATAAATGTTTTGGCAGTTTTGGTGCCGGCAATATCTCTGGGAAATTGATCATGATGCAGGTATCATTTCTAACTCCAGTTTGTTTGGGACGATTTCCTTTTCAAAGTAGGATGGATCAATTTTAATAATCTGACCTCCAATAGCTTTTATATTCCATAATGGAGTTGGTGTTAACATTGGGGGTAATTGTAATTTCAATTTAATGGAATATGAGGGGTTCCCTGCTTTTACCAGGGTATTTACAAACCTTGAACAGTTGGTTCCTTTGGGAATAAACGGGCCATAGGGAATGATCTCTTTTTTCTGTAATCGAATAGCACTTTTCAATGCTTTACCAACATTAACTCTAGTTACAGCACTAAATATAGTTCCTAATCCATGAGTGGAATTATTATGATAAAGTTCTGTAAGAATCTCCTCTAGATTAAGGATATTCGTTTTATTAACCGAAATTCTTGCTTTGGTGTTTATTTTCAAATCATGATCTGTAATTTCACTTCTTACTCTCCCATATCCATGAGGCGCATGATATCTTCCAAAATCAAAATATGAACATTTATCAGTTTCGTCATCTATCAGCACTATGGCAGCATGACCTACTTTATAAAATCCATTGTCATTGATCCCCAGATAATTTAGCATTGAGTCGTACCAGGCCCCTGCTTGTTTGCAGCGTGTTTCGGGCCATGCAAGGGCTATAGCAAATCCATTACGCATATTTTTATAATTTTATTTTAAGATTCGCCAAATTTTTGTTTGCGATACCTGATTGTTGAAGGAGCTACACCAAAATTACTGTCAACAAATGAAATATTTTTTTCTTGCGAAAGAGCAATTTTCACAATCGCCATATGATGCACCGTATGATCAAGGGCATATGCCAATTCTCTAAAAAGAGAGGACTGAATGTTGGTTTGCTCACCAATACCATCGGAATAGTTTGCTTTCAGCACCAATTTAAAATCATCTCCTAATTCTTTGAGAAAACCAATTATGCTTTTGATGTTTTCAATTGCAAAATTAATATCAGTTTCAATCAATATGTTTCTTTCCCTTGCATCATAACAGACGGTTCTTGTATTTAATCCTTTTTCAAGGCAGATATAAAACTCTAATATATGCCTGAAATGTTGCCCTATGGTGACCTCACTTAATATATCTTTTGGATCGGTATATAACTTTTCGGGAAGTTGCGATAACAAGTCTTTAATTTCTTTGAGCTTGTTTACATTGTGAAATATTAGTGTCATTGACGTCGATTTTTTTTAAGTTTAGTTATATTATTCTCAATCCTTTCGCTATTGCTTAACTATCAATTTTATGGAAGGTAAAAATTTCAATATTTAAAATTCAACAATTTGTTTAGAATAATGCAATAAGTTAAATGTTTAATTTGGGTATGTCCTATAATTGACCATTTTTTGAGATATTGAGAAAATGCTCAGGGCATAAAAAAGATTGCCAAATAAAATGACAATCCACATGATCAGTTTTGCTGACCTAAGCTGCTTTCGCTTCATACCCCAATTACCTTTTACACATCAAAACAGTTGTTTAGAGCTAACTCCTCTAAGCAGACTCTGATGGATCGATTCCACCATCTTATTTACAGTTACGTGAAGCACCTGCTTCACACACAGCAACACCCTGCGGTAGGCAGGTGCGAATGAATTAATAGTGACCCCCAAAAGTCATCATGGCAGGATCAAATAATTTAGTAATAATTATACATTCCATTTGCTAAAATGAAAGTGGAAATGCTATATTTGCATTCCGTTTTCAAAATGGGCAAAATTTCAGCCGGAGAGGTGGGTGAGTGGCTGAAACCACATGTTTGCTAAACAT
>CAZDRA010000136.1:0-11450 GCA_964507705.1 uncultured Roseivirgaceae bacterium
CGATAACGATATTTTCAATGAACTTATAACAATTCGCTAAACCCCATGGGGTTTAGCCACATTATATCTTTTGATTTAAATTTAAGGAATCGAGGGGACTTTCAATACGTTTAATGATATTTACTGCCACGTGGGTATATATTTCTGTGGTTTTACTGCTACTATGGCCCAGTAAATTTTGAATATACCGTAAGTCTGTACCATTTTCTAACAAATGAGTAGCAAAGCTATGCCGTAGTGTATGTGGACTTACTTTTTTTCTTATGCCGGCCCATTTCGCTGCTCGTTTGACGACTCTTTGTACGCTTGTTTCACTATATTTGTTTCCGTAAACTCCTTCAAAAAGATATTTTTTTGGCCGGTAAACCAGATAGTATTTCCTCAAGTCGCTTAGCAATGCTTCACTCAATATCGTGTACCTGTCTTTATTGCCTTTAGCTCCTACTATGTGTATCAACATTCTGTCACTGTCAATAGCTGCAATTTTCAAACTAAGCAATTCACCCAACCTTAACCCAGACGAGTATAACAGTCCAACAAGGCATTTGTGTTTGATATTGATCAATTTACTAAGCATCCTGGCTATTTCTTCCTTACTTAATACAGTGGGTAACTTTTCTTCTTTGCGAGGCCTTTCAATATCATAAAATCGATTTGGCATGCCCAATACAATTTCATAATAAAATTTTATAGCATTTATTGATTGATTAATGTAAGAATTAGACCTGTTATTTTTAACCAGACTCTCCAAATAATTCCTGATATCATTTTCATTAAGACTTAGTGGCTCATTATCTTTGTAATAATTAAGAAATACTTCGAACAAAGTGATATATGTTTTAGCTGTGTTTAATGAATATTTCTTTATCTCCAGTTTTTGAAAATATGCAGCAGGACATGCCTTATAGTTATTCGGCAGTTTGCGCTGTCTAAACCATTCGATTTTCAGTGGCTCATTATTATGCCGAAGTGGTTTGTCCTTAAAAAAATAATTGCAATTGATCCATGCCACGCCCCGAAATTTATTAAAAATAGCATTCAAATTGGATTGGTTATTTTTAATATATACCATCCCATATGTATTTGACCATTTTGGCATAGGCAACTCCTTAATCAATGCTTGGATTACTTTGTTAGGATAAAATAGTATACCGATTTGTTTCTCCTCATTAATTAGCAAATGTTTTAGTGTGATATTTTTTGTAGCATGTTTCATAATTGTATGAACATAGGTGGTGAAATGTATGACTACAACTCTAATCGTGAGATTATCCGTATATTAACCGTTTAATTTTAACGTTTATGAAAACAAGATTTTGTACTGGATGTGGCGAACCAATTAATGGTAGATCTGATAAGAAATTTTGTAAAGATTCCTGCAAATCTGCTCATCACTATCTGAGAAGTGTTGAAAAGGAAGATTCACAGTTTAAACGCATTGACAAACAACTAAAAACCAATAGGCGTATTCTAAAGGAGTTCAACAAAGCGGGAAAAGCTACCGTCAGAAAAGAAGTATTGATTGATGAAGGGTTTAATCCAAAATTCTTTACTCACTATTGGAAAACAAGTAATGGCAATCTGTACTTATTTTGCTATGAATATGGATTTATGCAAAAAGAAGAAAATAGTAAAACCAAGTATGTGCTGGTGAAATGGCAGGATTATATGATGTAAACTATTTGAGTGTAAATGTCGGCAAGGCAAAAGTTCATACTCATCCATAAATGTTTTAACCTTTTTTTTTGTAGCAGGTATGCATTTTGATAATGAACCACATTTAGTAAAGGGCAATCGGGTTTAAACTTTAGGAGACCCTTATTATCGAGCTGAGTTTGTAACAACATCTTTTGAATATTACAATTAGATAGATATTGAAGGCTCAAAAATAGAGATCGCTTCGTACCTCGCGAAGACGGAAAGCTTAACTTATGGACATTGCGCCACGGCAGACAGGTCTCAAATAATTGAGTACTTATAAAAATAGACCCTTTATTCACAAACTATAATTATGCATTGCTATATTTATCAAAAAAATTATAAACAAACTGAAATACCTACAAGCCTAATGAGACACCTATTCTACTTATCATTTTTATTCCTGATTGCCTGCACGCCAAAAGTTAAAGAAAATGAAACCACACAAAGGCCAAACATTCTGTTCATCATGACAGATGATCATGCCAAAAAGGCCATGAGCATTTATGACAATTCTCTGATCAAAACTCCCAATCTGGATAGGATTGGCAATGAAGGAATCGTTTTTAACCGATCTTATGTTACCAACTCCATTTGCGGGCCAAGCAGGGCTGTTTTTCTTACGGGCAAGTACAATCATATCAATGGATTTCTGGACAACTCGAGCAGTTTTGATGGTTCGCAGATGACCTATCCAAAAGTTCTGCAACAGCAAGGATACTACACATCGGTCATTGGCAAATGGCATCTGAAAAGCGTACCTCAAGGTTTCGACTACTGGAATGTACTCATTGGCCAGGGAAAATATTATAATCCCGTTCTGGTAAATATGGGTGATACGGTTAATCATACAGGCTATGCGACAAATATCATTACTGATTTGGCTATCGAGGCATTGGAAAATCGAATTCCAAAGGATCAACCCTTTTGCCTGATGGTACAGCAGAAAGCCCCACACCGAAACTGGATGCCAGATACTACTCATTTGACAGGCGAACAAGAATATCCTCTACCTGACAATTTTTATGACAAATACGAAAATCGTACTGCGGCAGCAGAACAAGATATGTCCATCGACAGAATGTTTATGTCCCTGGATATGAAACTGGATGTTGATCGGGTAATAGAAACAGGGTCTGGTGGTTCTCCTAATAATTTTGATGTGACGTCAGACTGGAAGAATAGCCACAATCGCATGAACGAGCAACAAATGAAAGCCTGGGATAAGTATTATATGCCCATTAGTGACGATTTCTATTCGAAGGATTTGAGTGGAAAAGATTTGGTAGAATGGAAATACCAGCGGTACATGAACGATTACCTCAAATGTATCCAGTCTGTCGATGATAATGTAGGTCGATTATTGGATTATTTAGAAGAAAAAGGTTTGTTGGACAATACGCTGATAGTTTATACTTCGGATCAGGGATTTTATTTGGGCGAGCATGGATGGTACGACAAACGATTTATGTATGAAGAATCATTTGGAATGCCCATGGTGATGCGCTATCCAAAATTAATAAAACCCGGCACAGTAAATAATGATTTGGTACTCAACCTGGATTTTGCACCCACTATTATGGATTTGTTAGGTATTGAAACCGACGAACCTTTTCAGGGAAAATCGCTGGTACCATTAATGGCTGGAGAAAAAGTGAAAAAATGGCGTGAAGGCATTTACTATCATTATTACGAATATCCTCATGGATGGCATAGCGTAAAACGGCATTACGGCGTGCGCACGGATCGTTATAAACTCATTCATTTCTATAATGACATAGACCAATGGGAACTTTATGATCTTGAAAAAGACCCAAGTGAAATGAACAACTTTTATGATGAAGCCGATCCGGAATTGATAGCAAAATTAAAAACCCTACTTGAGAAGCTTCAAATTGAATATGGGGATGATGTTGAAATTTGACAAAGTTTTGAACATGCTCTGCTTAATTAGGCTTTTAAAAAAAATTTCCTTTTGTATAAAAACCAGAGAAACAGCCATTTTATAAATAATATACTGAATGCAATGAAAATCGGTGCTATTATTCCAAGGTATTGGGAAAATCCAGAGAATATGGCATTGGCTGTAAATTCAAAATCTATCAGTCTCTGGCCTACCCAAATTGTGATGGCATTCATCCCGATCACAACTAAAACGAATGTCCACTTTTTATAACCCTGCACATCAATTACCCAGTAAAATAAAGCCAAAAGGAGAGAACACCATCCTGCTGAGTAAAGGACGAATGAGCTTGTCCAAACGTTTCTGCTGATAAAGAAAAACTGCCCCCATGTCCAGCCTGCAATCAACATGAACAGTCCGGCTACTAAAAGCCCTACTGTTTTTTCAGTTCTTTCCGATCGCAACCAATGCCCTGCCAACACGCCAATGAGCGTAGTAGCCAGCGAAGTAAAAGTAGAAAGCACGCCTTGTCTGTCATAAAGTCCAAGACCCAGTGTGCCAGGGATGAGTTTCTGATCTATCCATGTTGATAAACTTCCCTCAGGTGTAAGAACTCCGGCCCCAAAACCAGGAACAGGAACAAACATCATAGCGGCCCAATAGCCAATTAAAATGCCTATAATTATCCCAGTCTGAACCCGCCAATTGGTATGGATAACTATGAGTGAGGCAAAGAAATAACAAATGCCAATTCGACCAAGGACACTCGACCAACGCATGGATTCCCAGTTTAATTTTAGTAATCCATAATTTACCAGTCCAAGAAAAATAAGGACCAGCATGCGTTTTATAATATGTGAATACAACTCTTTTGGAGGTGTGCCTTTTTCTATCCTACCCAAAATAACAAATGGCAATATTACGCCTACCATGAAAAGAAACAGCGGGAAGATCAGATCCAAAAAATAAAATCCTTCCCATCCGGCATGTGTCATATTTATAGCCAAAGTCTCTGTAAAAGCATTTGGCCAGACCTTGTAAAAGCTACTGAAAAATTCACCACCACCAATGATAAATAACATGGTAAAACCACGTAGCGCATCTATGGATATTATTCTTTTTGAAACAGGTTTCAAATCATCAGGGGGCCTCTCATTCCTATCCATTTGATCGTACTTTATTGTACTTTAGCTGTTTCAAATAAATGAACAACTTCTTCCGCTGAAAGATCAAATGCTATATACCTGCGGTTCCCGGCAGGGATAATACTACTTCCCTTATTTTCTTCAACAGGTATCTCTTCACCTAATTTTTCAAACAATTGCATTTTGTTTGCACTTAATGCGAGTTCAATATTTCCTTCGCCATTGCTATGCGAGTAAACTACCCATGTCTTTCCTTTGCGCAAAAAGGTAAAAGCGCGTATAGCAGGATTTCCTCCTGCAACATTGGTGATTTGATTATAAGGAACAAGCTCAAAGTCACCATCTTCATTGATCAACAAGGTATGATCCTGATCAAGATTTTTAAGACTTTCTTTTTGTTTATTCGTTAGAAAATTCATTGCACGAACTTCCTCCCATTTGCGGATTACTTCCAGATTATCTGCTGTACGTGGATGCTTTTTTAGCTGCTCCAAATTACCGAACATACTTATTGGGCAATCCCAGGCAGCGGCTCTGCTGGTGATATACTCAAACATATCCGGTTGTATTCCAATTGTTGTGTCTTCCGCAGCTGCGTCAAAATGATTCCACGGTTCTCCCGGAGCTATATATTTAATCCATCCGAAATTTAGTGAGGTGAAATCATTTGCAAGAAACTCAGCCTCAGCTGCAGGATGTTTGCGAACGGCTTCTTTAACAAATTCGGGTTTGAAAACATCAAAGGCGTTGCCTCTACTTTGAATGTGCCAGTCAAAATGCGCTTTTACTGAACCTTCAGAAAATATTGGTGCAGGTTTGAACGCATTATAAGTAATCAATTTTGCCATTGGAATATTAAACCAATATGGCCTTGGCGCATCCTCAGCCCCATCGAAATAAATAAATTGAAAGCCCGCCTCACGGTATATTTTGCCTAACTTTTCAGCGAGTTCTTCCTGAATATTCGTCTTTTGGTTAAAACGCACATAAGGAACGGTGCTATCTACATCAAGCAATCCAAACAAATCTCCCTTTTCTCGTTTAACAATCGTAGTTTCCAAAGCTCCTCTCTGGCATCCTGTAAATTTATAAGGATATGTAGTTGTATAATTTTCATAGGTAATCAGTTCATTCCCAAATTTCAAAAATCTTCGTTCATTTTCCATGGTACACCCGGCAGGATTTTCTTCGACGTAGATAACCGTATCTTTTTTGTTCATATTTTTCGCCAAGGTAAAATAACGCGTTAAATTCAAACGTGAATCAGGAACTGGCGATACATACAAATCATTTTTAGTTGCTTTATTGTAATGAATATGCACACCCGGTATGATGCCTGCATCTCTGATTTTTTGGGTTACCTCCTTAAGGTCTGCCATGCCGTTAGGATAGTCCTCGGTCCAGGGAAAATGGCCTAACGCTGCCGAAAAATCAAAATGATACATAATAATTTGCCGGAAGCCTCCTTTTTTGGCATAGGCGATGTGTTCATCAATATTTTTCGTATTGCCATTTGTTAATTCATAATAGGAGAATTTATACATCTCACTTCTGCGACTCTCTACTCCTAAAGGAAGACCAAAGTCTCGTTCGAGTTGATCAATACGATCTAATAGTTTATCTTTATCTGTTACAATAAGAGCGGCCCCCACTCCTTCAAGTTTTACCTCTGACACGGCATCTGCCAAAAGCAATTTATATCCATCTCGCTTTTCTGCATCAATTTTGGCATAAGGATTGGTAGCAAGCAAATTGATAGCCACATCTTCATCCCACACCACATTTAGCCATCCTCCAAAATGAGTTCTGTCTTTTACAGGCAATTGCATAAGTGTAAACTCATCGATGTTAGTTTTTCTTTTAACTCCAAATTCAGCCATGTGATACTCAAGTTTTTTCAGAGTAAAACCGATATAATCATCTGTTATATTCAATCCGATCGTTGCCTCATAATCAGTAAGTTCAAAACTCGCAATTAAATCATCACCAATCCTGTAAATAGAATCTACTGCAAACTTTATCTTCTTGGCCGGGTAGGCCAGCATCACCTCATTATCATAAGGCCGGTACTGGGTTATGGAAAAAGCAGGCATTTTCTTAGATGTATCAAGGCATTCCTGTCCGGTAGCTTTGTGGATGAGGCTTTGGGCGGTGCCATCCACATTTAGTACGAGTCTCATCTCCTCATTTTCAATAATTATACCTTGTGCACCATTTTCTATCTTGTTATTTGTACAACTAACTGAAAGCCATAAAAAAACTGTGGATAGTAATATTGAAATTTGAAATTGAAAACTGTTGTATTTTATCATAGTTACAAAAATTATATGTGATAGATTATTTATTATTATTCAATGTCATTTAGCTAAGATTTCGTCACTTCGGGCCTGCCATTGTCGGCAGGCTTCCTGCCTAACTCAGTCGCCATAGCTTTTGTGTAGTCACCACAATGACGTGCCATCTGAACTAACAGGAAATAAAAATCAGTAGCGGATATTAATCAATTTCGATTCTATTTCTTCGGGTATTTCATTTAAGTTAAACTTTCATCTTGGCATTAAACTCGCTATTGAATTTATACAATGCTATCCTTTCTTTTGAGTAGTCAGGTTATAATTGTTTACTAAAATTGATGCCGATAAATTGAGCATTTCAGCTAATTTTCTAATCATATCTACGGTCAATTTTTTCTTCTTATGTAATATTTCGGACACTCTGCTTTTGCCACCAATTACTCCCACCAAATCTTTTTGCTTTAGGTTCATTTCTTCCATTCTAATTTTAATTACTTCAATCGGGTCTGGCGCTTCGATCGGGTAATACTCATTTTCATAATTTTCAATAAGTAAGGATAATATTTCAGCTTCATCACCTTCATTTGAATTTGTAGGTGCATCAAATATCACTAATAATCTATCCAATGCACTATCATAATCTATTTCTGTTCGTATAGGTTTGATTTCCATTATATTATTTTTTAAACCGTTTCTGCATCAATTTTGTCGTATTCTGATACTAATAAATCGTATAAAAGCCCATTGTTTCTCATAATTAAATTTAATAACAAGTCTGTATGAATTGCCTTTTATATTCAGACCTCCAAGACTTTCGTAAATTAGCATAGTTACATTTTTAAAAAACACGAATCTTGTTATTATGTTTCATATTGATTATCAAGCACATAAGATTCGTAAAAATGCAATTTTATATTGTTCGTATTGTTTTTAATAGCAGTATCATTTCACGAATGCTGTTATGTAACTTGTTGATAATCAGTAATGGACTTGGAGGTCTGATATTAAAAACCACTCTCCCATTTTTAAGGATGCTGGCATTCGCATATGTTTTTTTTATTTCTGAGGGTGAATTCCAATCTGACGTTCGAGCTGTCTCGAACCAGATTTTTAAATACTGCTCACAGTCAGCGTGTTTTTCCCAATATTTGCGTAAAGTCCTTTTAGCAATTATGCGCTTCATATTCCTTTGTCTATTGCAAAGGTACTAAATGTTCTCTAAATGAGAACTTTCGCTGCGTAAAATAAAGTTCAACGACTGGCTATGATGTCGTGCGGATTAGAAAGCACTTCTCTCTCGTCTCCACTTAGCCACACCGTATTCTAATTTAACTCTTGCGGCGGAGTTTCCAAACCCCACCAAAGTTTCGTTTCGCAATGAACCCGCATGCATTCATAGCTTTGTTATCAGCCTTTTATTCCGTTATGATTCTTGTTAAAAATGCGCATTCGATTATTTGATCCTGTTCAACGTCCGCATGTTGCGGTTCGATAATTACCTTCAAGTTCCGTTCGAACAGTGCCTCCAGTTTCTTGATGAGTTCGGGGTCCAAGGGTTCTTCTCCGTTGAGTAAACCTGCCTCGAAATAATCCATCTGCAAACGAGTTATTTCCCTCGTTCGTAGGTTGAATTTGTATGAAAACAGAAGATTCTGTTCTTCAATTAGGTCTTGTATCAGTTCAGAAGTTGCAAGGTTTGTAATTGAATCGTTCAGAAGTTCGTAGGGATTCGGCTCAAGTTTGACATCCTTGCATTGAAGTTGGCAAGTTCCTTCAAGAGTGGTGAGTAGTGCGAACAATGTAATTAATTGTTTTATTGGATGTGCAGTAATGGCTGATAACGACATTGTATCATTATTAATTTTTAAGTCAGATGAATTTATCCGCATAATGAAAATTGGCCGGCAATCCGCCTGTATGCCAAAAAAGAATATTGGACCCTGATTGAAATTTTTTATTATCCAACATATCCAACATCCCAGAAAAAGCTCTTCCTGTATAAACCGGATCAAGTATAATGCCTTCAGTTCTGGCAAGCTCTAAAATTGCATTTCTTTCATTTTCTGTCATCACGCCATATCCGGCCTTGTCATAATCTTTAATTAGTTTGACATCTTTAAGTTGATAATCCTTTTTGATTTTCAGTATTTCTTTTCCGTTTTTTATAAGATTCAATATATACTCCTCGCTGGGAATATTGAATGTTTCTACTTTGTCAATGCTTATAGGAATGAGTTCAGTGTCTAAATTAAATAAGTCTAAACCCAGAGTTAACCCTGCCTGTGTGCCACCTGAGCTTGAGGCAAAAACTATGTAATCAATATTTAGATTTTGCGCCATCAACTGCTCTTTCAATTCCTTTACTGCATCGACAAACCCCAAGGCACCGGTTATGTTCGAACCTCCATAGGGTATTTTGAAACACTTTTTACCTTTTGACTCCAGTTCAGATTTTACTGTTTCAATATCTTCTCCTTTTCTGTTTTCACCAGAAAAATGAATGTTGGCCCCCAATATATATGAGAGCAATAAATTTCCGTCAAACACTTTGGGCTTGACCCCTCCTAAAATTAAATGGCATTCAAGCCCTGCTACGGCACATGCAGCAGCAGTTTGGCGACAATGATTTGATTGCTGAGCTCCGGCAGTAAGAACCGTATCGCAATTATCATCAATGGCTTTCTGAATTAAATATTCCAGCTTTCTGGTTTTATTTCCTCCAGATGCCAACCCGGTTTGATCGTCTCTTTTAATAAAAAGATTATAATCAGGAAACCTCTTCGACAACTTTTTTAACGGTTGAAGAGGAGTTGGGAAAAAGCCTAAATTAAATTTGTTATCAAGCATAGTATTATATAATTATCATTAAGGTTTTAACCAACGTACAAGAAATGGAATACCCGTTTCCGGGAGTGCTTCGTGGCCTCCTTCAAAAACATCAATCTCAATTCTGTCGTCAATATTCAATCTTTCATAATGCGTTTTAGCCATATTAAATTCATCTACAACATGTGGCCAATGCGCAATCTTATCTTTCTTTCCATGTTGAACCAATAAAGGTCGGGGACAAATCAAAGAAGTGACATCATAATCGGCAAACTCAGTTGCCCATCCTCTGAAAAATGCATGTTCTTCTTCGACCACCATAAAACTAACATACCGATCATCAGGTAGCGCCATTTTGGTGAGCCGGTGATTGTACCATGCACTAACAACACATACTTTTATTCTCGGCTCAAGAGATGCCCAAAACATAGTTGCCAAGCCTCCCAATGAGAGGCCCCACATTCCCACGCGATCAGCATCTATTCTTGGATCTTCAAGAACAACGTCTAATAAATGTTGCATTCTTACCAATTCTATACCGGGCAAAGTAGTATCAATTAATCTACACAAGCGCTCAATGTAATTACGACGAGGCATCGAACGTAAATTCATTGGAGCTAAAACCGCAAAACCGGCTTTCAACAATTCTCGAGCATATTCATGATAATTTTTATGGCCAATTTCAAATGTCTTTTCTGGTGTAGAACCAATACCGTGTTGGGCAATTACTAATGGTACAGGATTGTCTTTACTGGCGCCGGGAGGAAATACTAGTATGCCTTCAGCGGTAACAGGGCCAAGGGGGAGTTTCACCCATTCGGCATGAATATCTTGCAAGTATGGATGTGGTTGTTTTTCTAATGATCCCGTTTTTCTAAGAACAGGGGGATTGAGTACTGCTCTCCAGCGTTCACGGTTGGGTTCTACACTTCTTTTAAAAGCATCAATACTGCTATAATCTCGATTCCATGCTTTATTGGTTCTTTCTTCATATTCTTCAATTATCCAGGATTGTAAATAGGTCTCAATCTGCTGTTTGTAATCATTTGTACGCTCCTCCTCAAATTGTATCCACTCTTCATTTTTGATACTTTCCTGCCCATAATTCTCGAACGAAATACAAATTAAGACTATGAATAAAACTGTGATTCTAAAGCTCATATTATTAATTTTTTCAATAATTGTCATCTTTTTCAATTAGCTGATACTTAGGCAACACCGAATCTCAATAAATGAATATCTCCTGCCTACCGGACAGGCAGGCCTCCAAAATAACTCTTTTTTGAAAATTGTCTGTTTTCGGAGTAGACTCAAAAGTTAATTGCTTTTTTGCACTACCTTATGAATACCTCAACTAACTATGTTTCATTTTCTATTTTTTTACTGTCGGTAAAGTTAACCACATATTTGTTTTCGATATGTGCATGCACCCCGATACCAGGGAAATCGCTTTTAAAATTATTAAAATTTTAATTCCATACATAGAGTCATCCTGAACACGTTTCAGGATCTGTATAATAATTTAACAGAGGTCTCGTCCTGAAATAGGTTGACTAATAAATTAATAAAAGGTCAACTAAAATC